>JALUDK010000186.1 GCA_027044005.1 Acidilobaceae archaeon
GGAGACAGGGTACGCACACTTCTACTCCAGGAGCAGGCGCAGGCTGTGGATGAAGGGGGAAACCAGCGGCAACAGGGTTAAGGTCCTGAGGGTAGACTACGACTGCGACTCCGACACGGTACTATATCTAGCCGTCCCAGAGGGGCCCGTATGCCACACGGGCAAGTACAGCTGCTTCCACAACACGCTACACGACTCCACCCTAGAGGAGACGTGGAACCTGATCGTGGACGCCTTCAGACAGTCTAGGGTCGTGGAGAGGCCCGGCGAGGCCGGGCTAGACAAGTACCTCTACATAGTAAACCCGCTAACCGACAACATACCCCCACCCAGCCCCCTGCTCCAATCACTCGTAGCCGAGTACCTAGCATCGAAGGCAGGCGAGGGCCTCGATAAGGTGGTCTCCCCAGAGGTCCTAGGCCTGCCCATAGCCTCACTAGTGGCCCAGAAGCTGGGGCTCCCCCTAGCCATAGTCAGGGAGCGCCCCTTCCCCGCGGAGGGGTGGGTTGAGCCCTTCCAGTCGGGGTACAAGAGGGGCACACACTACATCTACGGGGTCAACAGCGGGGAGAAGGTAGTCCTAGTCGATGATGCCGTGTCGACCGGGGGCGCGGCGGCCTCCATAATAGAGGCTCTCCGCAGGAATGGGGTCAAGGTGGAGGCGGTGATGGCCTCTATAGCAAAGCCCCAGTACGGGGGCGTGGAGAGGCTAGAATCCATGGGGCTCCCCGTCTACAGGGCAGTAGACGTCTACATAGAGGAGGACAGGATCAGGCTAGTCCAGCCCGAGGCGGGGTGGACAGTTAGCATCCCTAGAGGGTGAACCCGGCCACCACCAGTGGGGTGCCCCGGGCTACCCTATACTGCCTCGCTATGGGCCCACACTTCGCCCGGAGTAGGAAGACGATCCTCCACTCCCCAGGGTTCTCGGTGGCCGCCTCATAATTGGCTATGCCCTTAGAGAGAACCAGGTCGGACTCCATGAGGATCCTCCTAGCCATAGCGCTGGCCATAGGGTGGGGTGCCGGGTACCTGGACCCGGTGGATACGAGCCTCACCCCCTCCACTCCTAGGCTTTCAACGAGCTCCCCTGCCTCCCTGTAAGTCACGTCGACCTCATAGGGCTCCTCACGGGCTACTAGGGTAACCTCATGCCCCCTCCGGGCCAGCCAGCCAGCTACCATGACATCGATCACCGCCTCCCCAGCATTATCTAGGAGCAAGGCGATCCTGCGCGCCTCTCCCACCGCGTCTACTATAGGATCCACACCCGGGATCCAGACCACTCCCCTACCGGTGACCAGGTCCTCGAGGGTGTATTTGTGCCCCCTCATGCCCCAGTCCACACCGTTAGCCGTGGCCATGAGGCTGAGGGCGTGCTCATAATCCTGGGGCTCGAGGCCGGTGGCCAGCTCTTTAACCCCCCGGTTAAGCCTATCCTTCAGCCCCCTCAGGGGGTCCCCGCCGCCAGCCAGCCTGGCATAGGTCTCCACGAAGGCCCTAGTCCTATCCCTAGTTATCAACGCCTGCGCCTCTTCACGGCCGAGCCCGGAGCGGGCGTGGAGTATACACTCGAGGCACTCTACGGGGTCCCAGGGAGTCTCCACGGGCACAATGCATACACCCCGGGTAAAGGGGCCCGGAGGGCGGATCACTTAGATATTTATATTATAGACACGGGTAGCATACCCAGGTGCCGGGGAGCCTTGTACTGGCTACTCCTAATACTCCTACTCTCGCAGACACCCATAATCGTGAACATGGACCAGAGAATGGTAGAAGGCAGGGTAGAGACCAGGGTCACGATAGAGATGCCCTCCAAGATAATCACGGGCAGGATGAGGGCTTGCCTAAACGGATCCACCCTAACAATGGAAGGCTGGGCCCCCAGGCTCTATGGCGCAACTGTAGAGGCGAACATGACGATCCAGGGAGGAGAGGCCCGGGGCATAATCACGATAGACACAGGCGTAACCCGGGCCGAGGCCCGGTACGCCCTAGTCACAATAAGCGGCGAGGGAGTCGTGGTGGAGGCGGTACTGGTACCCCAAACCAGCGCAACCCCCGGGGTGGCCAGGAACCTGGAGGAGGCGCTGGAGTCCCTACCCCTGGTTAGGGGTGCTCAGGTAGAGGAGGCCCAAAGGGGCTACAGGGCGACGGTCACCCTGGACATTAGCCTAGGTGAACTACTGGGCCCAGAAACACTAGCCATCACGGGCCTCCTAGAGAGGACCGGCAACTACAGCTTGGTAGTGGAGGCCGACACCAGGATCAGGGCCAGGCTACTCCTAGAGACAGTAGCGAGGAGCTGGCTGGAGGCAGCCGCCAGGGACAGCTGGATAGTAAACCCCGTGATACAGGTGCTCGACCGGTCCAGGCAGGCATGCATAAACATCGATATAGGCAGTATAGTGGTCGAGGCAACCCTACTCACATACCTAGGAGAGGACATACTACCACCAGCACTCCTAGACTACCTAAACACCACGGATAAACGCCAAGAAGGGGCAACGCAAACCCGAGGCACGCAAGAGGGGGAACCCGTGATCCTAGAGCCCGGCTACGGGATGATCCTAGCTGTATCCCTGATCACGCTAGCAATAACGGGAAAAATATTATGGAGATGGGCTAGGCTACCCCCGCAGGCCTAGCACACCCAGAACCCTGCCCCTATGGACGACTAGGAGGAGCCACACTCCCAGGCCGCCAATGAAGGCTAGGGTCTCAGGACTCACAATGTAGCCCCATAGCCCAGCCTCGGCGGGGCCAGCGTGGGCTAGGAGCATATAGAAGGGGTTAACCTCGAGCCTAGTAGCCTGGGGTGCATAGTTGAAGGGGACTGCCAGGTATAGGGCGAGCCCTAGTATCGCGAGGAGCCCGGCGGCGATGGGCCTCCTAGATGCTATAACCAGGGGGACCAGGACCCCAGTGACCGTGAAGCCTAGCCAGAACACGGGGGCAACTCTACCGGCGACCACCTCCACCGCGGTAGCCTTAGCGTCGCCCCAGGCAGCCATGCCCACGAGACTCCATCCCGCTATGAATACAACGGCCAGCAGGGTGTACCTAAGCTCCCCGGCATAGTCCCTAAGTAGAGATGTTGTAACTCCGGCGAGCCTGAGGGTTAGTATGGTAAAGCCGGATCCTATTGCGAACCCGATGGCCACGAAGAGGATGGGGGCCATAGAGGCGTACCACGCTGGCACGGCGACGTTGACGGCATAAGCCATCCCAAGGTTAGCCTCTAGGAGGAGGCTGAAGGCCAGTGTGATAGCGGCGATCCTCCTCGCCAGGGGCCCGCTGGCCCCCCTGAGGTGGACTAGCAGGGTGAAGGCTAGTAGGCCCCCGCCGTAGAGGAGGTAGAGTACAGCGTTCCAGGCTATCCTAGACTCGGGGTTAAGGCTGAGGTAGAAGTAGGGGGCCGCAGTGGGGTGGAGCACGTCGCTCAGCACCAGTATTATGCCCGGTACTAGCAGGGCTAGGCTACTCCACGCCAGTAACCCGGCGTGTGTCTCGGCCTCCTCATCGCCCCGGAGCAGCCTGATGGCCATGGAGTCGAAGACGCCGCCGCTGGCTAGGGCGAAGAACACGTAGCCCACCACCATCATGCCCCAGGGTATGAGGGCCTGCTCGCCGCCCTCTCCTGCCCTGTACAGTGCTATCCCCACGATGAAGAGGAAGGCTAGTATAATCCCGGTAATCGTTGCCGCGAGCCTACCCAGACCCATACACGATCACCTCCTACCCTTAACCGGGAGTACATAGAGGATCTTCGGCTCCGTGCCTAGCGCCTCGAGGAGCCTAACAGCCCTCCCCTCAGAGGCCTCTAGAACCTCCTCCTCGTAGCCGAATAGCCTGGCGCCAAAGGCGCAGGCCTCAACACAGGCGGGGGTCCAGAGGCCCTCTCCCCTCTTCCTGTGGCGGCAGAATGTACACTTATCCGGGTACCCGGGCTGGAAGCCCTCCTCGCCGCTCAGAGGCTCCCCTGTTAGCGGCCTCCTGTAGATAGTCCTTGCCCCGTAGGGGCACGCCGCTATGCAGGCCCTGCACCCAACGCACTTATCATGATCCAGAGCAACCACTCCATCCTCGTCGATGTAGGTGGCCCCGGTCGGGCACACCATCTCGCAGGGCGGGTTATCGCAGTGCTGGCACTGTATGAATATCGGCGTATCGCCAGTGAGGCCGAGCTCCATGCCAGCGTACTCGGGCTTCGT
>JALUDK010000187.1 GCA_027044005.1 Acidilobaceae archaeon
GCCTAGGTATGCCGGGCTAACGTTAAGGGCTTCTCCGCTATGGCTTGTCAGGTTAACTCCGCTGCCTGTTGAGGGGTCGAATAGCCATATGTCGGAGTCTAGGCTGCTATTCATCCTTACAACTATAATCCCCCTATCCACCCACTCGGAGGCGTAGTTTATCCCCTCCAGCTCCGCTATTAGCCTGGAGCCCCTGCCAGGCTCCCAGAAGTATAGGTCGAAGTCTACCCCGTTACGGGAGTTGCTGGTGTACGCCAGGCCACCGGGCCCCCATGCCCCGAGCATATTCACGCTGCCATCCCCGCCCGCAACCCTGGTTATCCCGTCCCCGTCATACACGTAGATCGCCCACCTCTCGTCGCCGTCGAAGTCGCTTGTGAACGCGATGAGCCCCCGTGGGCCCAGCCTGTAGTCGCCGACCCTCCTATCCCAGGGGAATACCAGGTCGAGGGAGCCGTTGCATAGCCTCCACAACTGCATGAAGCCCCCTAGATCCCCGAGGAGGTATATGCACCCATCCCTTCCATGCTCTGCCTGCGCAGTTGACCTTACCGAGAAAAACCTCCTGGTCAGGAGCTCCACGCCGCCAATACTCTCCCCCTCCATGAACTTGCACCTGAATAGATATACACACGGGTTGCCTGTAAGGATTAAAACTAGTATCATATAGAATAAATACATCGACTAAGTGGGGCCTCCCTCCTGGCCCCCCGAGAGGTGTGCCCAGCTGTTGTGGGACGTAGTGGTTGTTGGCGGCGGGCATAATGGGGTAATCGCGGCCATAACACTAGCCAGGCACGGGCTCCGGGTTGCAGTTGTCGAGAAGAACCCCTGGCCAGGAGGCCTTGCCGGAGGCCTACCCCAGGGGGTGCCCCTCTCCCTGTTTGCATACGCGGTAGGCTTGGTGCCCCGTGAACTCGACGAGTGGCTAGGCCTCCTCAAGGGGCTGCTCCACAAGCCGGATCCCAGCTGGGTTGAGATAGAGGACGGGGAGGTGACGCTCAGGTGGTGGAGGTCTAGGGGCAGGCTCAGCCTGGAGGCGGAGGAGGCAGGAGCCCCGGGGCTCCCCCACCTGCTCCACCTGGTAGACGAGTTCTGGCGGTGCTACAAGGCTGCTGGGCTCTACTATACCCCCAGTCCTCCTAGCCCAGCTGATGCAGCTGCCATGGTTGACGGGTGTAGCAGTGAGGCGGCAGGTGTGTTGGAGAGGAGCGTGGAGTCCATACTACGAGAGTACCTTGACCCCTGGTGGTGGGCTACCGTGATCTACCCGTCGATGCTCGAGTCTAACGGCTTCGCGCTAGCCTACTACCTCCAGAATGGCGGGGTGTGGGACCAGCCTGTGGGGGGTATGGCGAGCCTCTCGAGGAGGCTGGCCATGTTGGCTAGGAGCGAGGGGGTTACGCTGGTGACTGGCGAGGTTGTCTCTGATATCCTGGTCGAGGGTGGGCGTGCAGCTGGGGTGGAGCTTGCTAGTGGGAAGAGGTTGAGGGCTAGGCTGGCGGTGGTGTACTCAGCTCCGATCTACACCCTCCTACGCCTCCCGACGCCAGCGGGTATCCTGGGCGAGGACAGGGTCAGGGCCTTGCGGAGGATGGAGGAGTCCAGGGTATGGGTGCGCCGCGTGGACTACCTGCTCTCTAAGCCGCCGAGGCCTCCGAGGGAGCCGGGGTGGAGGGGCTACCCGATAATATCGAGCTGGGTCGGCGATGTTGGTGGGGAGTACACGTACCCGAGCCTCTATAGCTCCACTAGCCTGCACGTTGTCCAGGCCAGCGGGCCTATGAGGCCCCTGGACCCGGCTCCGCCGGGCGTGGGTGAGAGGGATATCGTGGCGTGGTGGGAGAGGGGGCCCGAGTCCCAGGCTGTGTGCTGCGGCAACACTACTGGCCACCCGGATCATGTTCCTCTGCGGGATCCCTTCATAATGGATGGGAGGCCCCTGCGAGGGTGGCACGACTATACCACGGATATACCCGGCCTCTACCATGCCTCCGCTAGCAGTTATCCTGGTGGCGAGATTAATGGTGTCGCCGGCCATAATGCGGCTTTGAGGATCCTCTTGGATGCCGGGGTTAGGCCTCTATCGCCCTTGTATAGGGGCCCCGGGTAGGGGGCGTGCACGGGATGGTAATGCTAATATACCCGTCTAGCCGGTTAGGTTGACTTGGGTGGGCCCGTAGCTCAGCTAGGTAGAGCGCCCGGCTCATATCCCTGGGCGCTCGGGTTCGAGGCTGGGTGAGATACCGGGTGGTCGGGGGTTCAAATCCCCCCGGGCCCACCAGGATCCCGGGTCCTGCCTCCTATCCATCCAGTAGGTCTATGGCCCTGACTTGGGGGCTTGGCAGGTCCGCGACCTTGCTGTACTCCTCTTCGAATATCCTGGGGTCTCCCCTGGGGGTGGGGTTTGGGGCTCTGCCGCAGACCTCTATTTGCCTGCTTACCAAGTCGTATACTCCTATTCTCCTGGCCTCCTCCATGACCTCGTCCTTGTCGCTCCCGGCTAGTGGGCGTAGTATGGCGGCGTCTATCATCCTGCTGATTAGGTAGAGGTTCCTTATTGTCTGGCTGGCTACCTGGCCCACGGATTCCCCTGTTGCTATAGCCTCTATGCCCTCTCCTAGGGCTATCTCGGCCGCTTTCTCCATCATTAGCCTCCTCAGTACTAGTAGCTGGTATCCTGGCTTGACTTGGCTCCTTACTATGCCTGCCACCCCGGCGAAGTAGGCTATGTATAGCTTTGGGTTGTAGTTGTATGCGTACCTCCTTGCCAGTAGCCTGGCGGCCTCAAGCGCTATCTCGAGGGCTCGGGGCTCCCCCATGTCGTAGTATAGCAGGTGTACTGGGCTCCCCCTCCTTAGTAGCCTCCATGCCGCCACCGTGGAGTCGAAGCCTCCGCTATAGAGGACTAGTACTGGGTCCTCGCTTCCTATTGGCAGCCCACCAGGGCCAGGATACACCTCGTCGTAGAGGTACGCCTGGCCGCCTCTAACCTCTATGTAAGCCGTGTACTCCGGGCTCTCGAGGTCCACGCCCGAGGCACCCTCCCCGAGTAGCCGGGCCCCGAGGAGCCTCTCCACGTCCTTACTGGTGAAGCTGTGGCTACCCGCCCTCCTGGCCCTGACCCTGAATACCTTGCCTCGAACCCTTGGGGCGAAGAAGCCCGCCGCCTCTTCGACCAGCTCCTCTAGGCTCCTGAATGCTATCCTAGCGGCTGGTGATACACTCTTTACGCCCATGACCCTGGCTATGACCCTAGCAACCTCCGCGGGGCTACTGGGCTCCTCTACTATTATCCTGCCCTCCACCCTGACCGGGCGGCCCTGTAGCCCCTCCCTCTCTAGCATCTCCCTTATGCCGGAGGCTAGCAGCTTCTCCATCCTGACCCTGGTTGCCCTGCCCTTGACGGCTACCTCGGAGTACCTGACTAGTACGACCCACTCCACTCCCTACGCCCCTTCTATTAATAGCCCGGGTCTTGGGGATTATGGTTTTGGTGGCCAGGGCGTGGAGATCTATGTTGCATGGCTGGAGGGCTACCTCGCCATAGATCCTGGGGGGAGGGGCCTCCGTGTTAGGGGTGGCAATGCTACCCTTGAGCTGGGGCTGAGGGAGATCGGCTTCCGGGGCCCCTTCGAGGGGCTGGAGGAGGTGCCCCAGGATAGGAGAGGAGAGTCTAAGGTTGTCTATCTTAAGCTTGCATTCCCCCTGCGGGGGCTCGATAGGCCTGGGGGGAGGGTTGTGAGGGCTAGTATGGACTTCTCAGTTGGGACCTTCGGCGTCTCCTACACGGTTATAGAGGGTGTGGGCCGGTACCTGACCCTCCATCCTCCCCCAGGGGCCCTCTATAAGTGGGTCACCGTGGGCGAGGACCTTATAGCGATCCACACTATAGGGAGGAGGCAGGTTTACCTGATGGAGGAGGACGGGTGGAGGAGGCTGATACTGGTCTAGGCGGGGTGGCTTGCTGTGTGGATGCTGATGGTGAACGTTGACCAGGCCGAGGCCCTCGGGAGGCTCCTTGCACCGGTTAGGGATAGGATCAGCGTGGACACCTTCACAGATACTAGGTACTATCCGCCGCCCAGCGCCTCTAAGAGGGATGTAGCCATGTACTTCCTGGTAATGGTTGCTATGGACCATAGGCTCAGCAGGCCGGGGAGGCCCTATGAGGGCGTGGTCGACGGGGAGAGATACCATGGAG
>JALUDK010000188.1 GCA_027044005.1 Acidilobaceae archaeon
TTGGGGCCGACCCGGGGGGGTGAGGACCCCACCCTAGCCTGACCCCCAGGGATCCCCACTACCCATAAAATCCTGGCACCCAGGCATACCAACCCTTGGGGAGGGTGCAGGCGATGCAGAGCTCGCCAGTAGCAAAACTAGCAGAGGCCGTCACATGGCTAGAGTCCGAGCTAAAAAGGCTAGAAGACGAGGCCAGGGGCAAGGCAAACGAGGTAGTCAGGCTAGGCGACATGCTAGCCAGGGAGATAAAGAATGATGTAGACATAGTAACACTGCAAGCCGTGGAAGAGGCGAGGAAGAGGGTAGAAGAGGAGTCCAAGAGGCTCGAGGAGGAGTACAAGAAGAAGATCGAGGAAGAGGTGGCATCACTCAAGGCAAGGGCAGAGGCATTCATGGATGACGCGGTCAAGCAGCTAGTGGCAGAGATAAAGGCGATCCTAGGTGGGGTCTAGCCTTGGGAGGACCGGCAAGCTACGCGCAAGTAGTACCCAAGGCTAGGATACTCAAATCAGCCCTACTAACACCAGACAAGATCAAGGAGATGATCGCAACCCCAGACTTCAAAGACGCGGTCTCACAGCTAAGGGACTCGCTATACACCCAAGCCTCAGAGGCACCGACAATAGAGGAGGCGACAAGACAGCTAGAAGCCGCCTTCATAAGGATCCTGGAAAAGCTGGAGAAAGCCTCACCGCCAGCAGGGGTCGAGATAGTAGCGGCGTTCAGGAGAGACTACGAGCTCAGAGACATACTCACAGCCCTACAGAGGGTCATAGTAGGGTCGCCCGGCCTACAAGAGCTACCCAGCTACCACGTAGAGGGCAGCCTACTACGCAGGCTAACCCAAGACCCAGAGGCACTAGCAAGCCACACCAGGTTCATAGAGGCCCTGGAGGGGACCTGGGCCCACAGGTACCTAGCACTAGCCGACAAGATCTACAGGGAAACCAGGAACCCCATGCTAGTATCATGGGCCCACCTCTACGGTAGCCTAGACATGTATACAGCCCAGCTAGACGAGCACAGCCAGGCAGGCGTGCTACACAGGATAATATGCACCATAGTCGAGCAGCGCGTAGCCCAATCCCTCATCCAAGCCAAAGCGGGCAGTGTAGACTCCAAGCTAGTCGAGCAGCTAATCACCCCCGCTAAGAGGTGTGGGCTAGACATTGCACAGCTAAAACAGGCATATGACAGAGAGGCAGTAGCAGAGGACCTCGCAGCCTCGATCAGAGACACCTTCAGGTATGTGAAGCTAGAGGGTGGCGACATAGGAGAAATACTATCATCAATAAGAAGGACCGGTAGGATGGCCTTGAAGGCAGCTATAAGAGCAGCCTACGAGAGCTACCCCTTCACCCCAGCCATAGTAGCCGCCGCAGCAGCGATGATCAGGATCGAGGTGGAGGACGTGAATGCAATACTAACATCAATAACAATGAAGCTAAAGCCAGACGAGTACACTAAAATACTAATAATAGATAAATAACACTCCAAAACAGGATCCGCACACATGGCACGCATGATCCAAAAATATAATACTACCGGGCACCATAGTCTAGGCTAAAGGAGGACAGGGTGCATCACAGTTGATAGAGGACATATACCTAATGAGCATACGGCCTAAATACGCCAGGGCAATATTCGCCGGGAAGAAGAAATACGAGCTAAGGAAGCTATCAGGAGCCCCAACCATAGAAGAGGGCAGCATAATAGTAGTATACGCCAGCGGGCAGATCAAGGGAATAATAGGAGAGTTCAGGGTCGGCAGAGTCATAAGGGCAACCCCCGAGAGGGTATGGGAAATCGTAAGGCAACCAGGCACAGGAATAGGAGAGGACGCATGGTTCTACATCAGAGGAGCAAGGCAGGCAATGGCGCTAGAGGTAAGAGACCCAACACCATACCAGAGGCAGGTCACACTAGAGGAGATAAGAAGGATCATACCAGGATGGATGCCCCCATTCAGCTACAAAGCACTCAGAGAGGGAGACCCCATATACGAGCTAGTCATAAAAAAGCTAAGATCAAGCATCAGAAGCCCCTGAACGCCACAAATACCTACGCATAGCCTCCAAAGGCTCCTCACGAACACCCATAAACTCGGCGGCAGAGACAAGCCTAACCCCCACCCTAGATGCCGCCTCCAGGTGCCTCGAAATCAGGCTCCTATACCCCAAATCCCTAACAAGGTGATGATCCACTATCAAGATCCCAGGCCTAGCCTGGGAAACCAGCTCCAGCATATACTCCAACCCCATATCCACAGACTCCCTACTAACCTTATACCCGGCGAAGTAGGTAGGGGGACCATCCATCAGAACCACATCACCCCTCCACGACTTTAGGACCTCCAAGGCCTCCCTATTCATAGGCCCCTGCACATCACTGGCAAAGACAAACGATTCACCCTCACACCTAACCAGCACCATAAGGACCTTTCCAAGCCTGGTGCCCTCCTCACCATGCCAGAGTGGCTTGGAGAACGTTATCTCAAGCCTTCCAAACCTGAATGAGGAGCCATCGGCATAACGCACCCGAGCAAGGTCCTCAACACCATTCTTACGAAGAAACCTATACGACCTTAGCCTCTGACTCCTGTTTATATCGCTAACAGGATTCTTAACGAGCAGGACCTTACCCTTATACAGGTCCGGCCTATCCCTAACGTAGTGGTCATAGTGGTAGTGGGTTATCACGACTATATCACTATCAAGTATCCACCTATAGACCCGGTCCAGAGACTCCTCAAGCCTCCTCAACTCCACCGGGTGCGGCGGGAGCCCATAGCGCCTAGGCCCCAACGCGGCGCCCAGGTCTATACCCACAACGTAGCCACAGGCCTCCACCACTGTGGCTATACTCCTGACCCCCATACTATCGGCAGCGATAACCCTAATCCTCAACAGGCTCCACCCCCGTCACCTCAACCTTAGCCTTCTTGGCAGCCTCCAGGAAGTCCTTCTTCCTCACCGGGAGCCACCTCCTCAGCTCCCGGTAAAGGTCCCAGTCAACCCTTCCCCTGCCCTGGGAGGCCCTCACGATCTCCCCATACACCCTCGACACTACATCCTTCCTAGTCATCGTGGATAGTATAGCCCTCTCGACATCACCGTGGTACGTGTACCTAGCCTTCAGGAGTATCTCGATAATCCTGTTTATCCTCTCGGGAACCCCTAGTATAGAGCCCCTCAACTCCAGCCTACGCGGCACACCCCAGGGTACAAGGTTGTCCAGCATCCTACTCAGCCCGGGCCTGGGGATCTTATCGACGATCCCCCCTATCAGGAAGGCATCAGCAGTCACGACATCCTCATCAGTCAGAGGCTGGGGCGCGTCCGGCCTGAGTATGATCACCTTATCCGCATCCAATCCCCAGAGCAGCTCGCTAGGCTTACTCTGGGTTATCGTAGCCTTGTGATGCCCCATCATGTCACTAGTCCACTCCATAAACCCAGGCTCGGCACTTGTCAGCGCCAGGTGGGGATCCCACAGGTACTCCCTCACAACTGAGAGGCTCATAGCTATCTGGAGCTTTAGCTTCGTCAACTCCTCCTCCACATGCACAAACCTCAAGCCAAGATCCACAACGAATAACGGGAGGGGCGGGTTAGGTAGCATCTCCTGGATATCCTTCCAGGTAAGGAGCACCCTCCCCGCATCCCTCGAGGGGGTCAGCGCTGCATCAGCCCTAGAAGCGCCTGGAGGGTAGAATATGGTGAATAGCCTATCCCTGTAGACTGTGCTATGGACCTCGGAGCCCCTAGGGGCGTCAGTCTCCGATATGATATGCTCCCTAACAAGGGCCTCAACGGCAAGGTACTGGAAGCCTAGGCTAGAGAGTTTCCTCCTATGGAGCCAGACGCGGGAGCCTAGCTTGTAAACAGACTCCCGGTATAGGAGCTCTAATAGTGCATCCGCTGGCCTCTCGAATGGCACCCTCCAGGCACCTCACATAAAGTCCTCCAGGCTCCCCGCCCTCTTCTTGGGCTTGTAGAACCTGGTACCCCTGAGCGTTCCCCAGGAGTACCTAACCACTGGTAGCCTCCGGCCGGAGCCCAGGATCCTCATAACGGACTCGACAGTCCGGGGGTCGCTGGGATAGCCGCTACCCTCGATACCGTAGAGCCTCCTGATGACCTCTATCCTCGTATCCCTGACGTGCTTAGCTATTATACTCGCCGCCCCCACCTCAGGATACCTGGCATCAGCCTTTTCCTCCACCACCGGCCTGACCTTCACCCCGAGCCTAGCAACCTCGCCGGTTATCCTCCTAGGGGCACCATACCTATCTATAACGAGCCGGGCCACGCACTGGGGGTCAATCCTGGAGGTTATCCTGCGTAATACATGATAAATCGCCTCCTCTGTGAGGGAGGCCAGGTTCCTAGAGTCGATCCGGCTAGGGGGCACCGGGTGCACGCTGAAGACGCCCAACCCGGCGAGGCTCCGGTATAGTCTCCTCCTAGATGCGGGGGTGAGCTCCTTGCTATCCCTGACACCTATATCAACTAGCGTGTCGAGCATAGTAACGGGGATCGCATAGCCAGCAACTATCATCTCGCCTACCAGGCTCCCCCTACCAGCCTCGTCCACTCCAACCGCGTATCCTCGGCCCTGGCAGGACATCACCATCGCTCCACTAGGGGTTAGAGGCCTCCTGGGCCAAATATCCTTATAAGAGCATAGCACCGTGGTATCGTATATACGGGGCGCTCCACGAACATACACAACCACGGTTAGACGCGGACGGTGTCATGGTATGATACTATTTGGCTCCAAGATAAGGAGGGAGCTGGAGGAGCTGATAGACTCTATACCGGGCCAGGACCCGGGAGAGGTGGCGCTAAGCCTGCTCGAGCTAATGGTAGAGAACGCTGGGAGGATCAAGAGCCGCGAGCTGGGTGTAGTGCATGAGGGCCTTGCAAGGTTCAGCTTCATAGGCACCATATGCACCCTACACACGCTCCTCAAAGGGGTAGCCGGGAATGGTGACAAGAAGAGGATCAAGTACATGCTAGGAATGATATACAGGATATACTCGGAGATGTACAACGCCAGCCAGGACGCGGTTCAGTCCTACCTGCTCCAGGCCCTAGTGCATGATAGCAGAATCGCGACGACGGGCTATAGCAGGAGCCTGGCTACGACCCTCCTCTACGGGAGGTCAAAGATCAGGACCCTATACGCTATAGAGGGTCACCCACTAAAGCCGGGCAAGATGCTGGCCGCCGAGCTTAGGAAAGCCGGGGTCCAGGCATATCACGTGCCCGAGGACTTCACATACTGGGTAGTAAGCAACTCCACAGTCGCGATAATACCAGTATACGGCATATCTACGCGTGGCTGGATGACTGTAGACATAGGCGGCGCGATACTGGCATACACCGCCAAGGAGAAAGGGATAGAAGTCCTAGGCCTCACCCACCCCCTGTTCCCGTGTAGACCCTCAGAGGACGCACTCCTACCCCACAGGGTAATCCTAACCCGACGGCTAAAGAAGCAGGATACGACAATAAGGTTCTCAGCCTACGAGCACCTAGACCCCAGCATGCTAGACAAGCTTGTAACACCCGAAGGCATACTCCACGAAGTAGATGTAACAGAGCTGGAGGAGATGGCAGAGAACGGAACCAGGAAGCTAGAGGCTATAGTAAGAGACGTACTCGGAGCCTGAGCACCCGGATCAGGAAATAAGGGGGCCAGAGTACAGGCCACATATGGTGCCCAGGTTATGGGGAAGCTATTCGGAACCGATGGAGTAAGAGGCATAGTAGGCAGGGATATGACTCCTGAGCTGGCGCTGAGGCTGGGCAGGGCAATCGGCGCTTACTTCGGCAGGGGAGCCAGGATCCTTTTGGGGCGCGATGTAAGGAGCGGAGGCGATATACTGGTCAGGGCAGTATCAGCGGGCCTCCAGTCCCAGGGAGTCAAGGTATACTATGCAGGGCTCCTACCCACACCAGCCCTCCAGTACGGCGTGAAGGAGGAGTACGACGGTGGAGTCATGGTCACCGCCAGCCACAATCCGCCCGAGTATAACGGTATAAAGGTGATCGGCCCAGAGGGAGTCGAGATACCCAGGGAGGACGAGGCGGTCATAGAGGAGTACTACTTCAAGGGGGTCGGCGGGGGAGAGTGGAGATCCCTAACCCTCGCTCAATCGGAGGCAGGGCACATAATAGACATGTACATCGACGCCGTGGTATCCCAAGTTGATGGCGAAACGGTCAGGAGGGCCAAGCTATCAGCTGTAGTCGACTGCGGCAACAGTGTAGGCTCCCTAACCACCCCCATAATACTAGGCAGGATAGGGGTCAGGGTCTACACGGTAAACTGCAACCTAGACCCGCTATTCCCGGGTAGAGAGCCCGAGCCGACGCCCCACAACCTAGACCTAGCCTCCCTAGCAGTGAAGGGAATGAAAGCAGACTTCGGCATTGGCCACGATGGCGACGCTGACAGGGCGATAGTGATCGACGACCAGGGAGAGGCATACTGGGGCGACAGGATGGGGGCTGCACTAACAGCGTTCGCCAGAGACCACTGGCCAGGGCTACCCCCAAGAACATACACAGGCGTCAGCAGTAGCACAGTGATAGAAGACTACCTAAAGGATAAGGGCATAGAGGTCGTATGGACCCCGGTCGGCAGCGTGGTCATATCCAGGATGATACTACGGGACGGAGGCGCCATATCCGGCTTCGAGGAGAACGGAGGCTACATGCACGTCCCACACCAGGTAGTCAGGGATGGCGGGATGACCGCTGCACTAGTAGCATACATGATAGCCGCGAGGGGAGAACCACTGAGCAGGATCATGGAGGCCATACCAAGGTACCACCAGATAAAGACCAAAATACCAGCATCAAGGGATCAGGCGAGATGCGCGGTGGAGAGGGTAAGGGAGCACTACTCCGACCTGAGACAGGTAGACATAGACGGGGTGAAGGTATTCGGAGATGGGTTCTGGATACTAGTAAGGCCCAGCGGCACAGAGCCGGTCCTCAGGATAATGCTAGAGGCGGAGACAAGGGACAAGGCTGAGAAGCTACTAGAGGAGGTAAAGAACGTGGTAAGCCCCTGCCTAAGAGGTGCCCGGGAGTGAGGTACTACTTCCTAGAGATACTAGCATGCCCAGAATGCAAGTCAAGGCTCACCTACTACACGATCAAGGAGAGGGAAACCAGCGTAGACGTGCCAGTGGAGAGTATAAGATGCCGGGAATGGTGCGGCCTCCACAATAAGCCAGCCAGAGAGGTGCCCCTAAGCGAGTGCACCGCCTGCATAAAGAGAGAGGTGGTAGAGGGAGTCCTAATCTGCACAAACTGTGGCCGCTGGTACCCAATAATCGACAGGATACCAATACTAATAGACGACAAGTACAGGAGGGAGAAGGAGGACAAGGAGTTCCTAGAGAGGAACCTAGACAAGATACCAGTAGAGATCAGGAGGCTCATGAAGAGGCCACCCCTACCCAACCAATAAAACAGCTGAGCCGTAAAGGGAGATACAGGGCAAGACCAGGCGCGGGGTGCACGTGATGGCACAGCCCAATATAGCGGACTTCCTAGCCAGCCTAGACAGGTGGGTTCAGCTGCAACAGATGATACTACAGAACTTCAAGGACATGGAGGACAAGGTAAAAGAGTCGGACAGGCTAGACCTTATAATACACACCAGGATAGCGTTCAACCACATGATCAAGACGCTCAAGGCCTTCGACGACTGGCTCCAGGACCCGTTCATAACGAGTAATATCCCAAGAGAGATGCTAGTAGACGTGTGGGTAACAACCCTAGAAATACTGGAGAAGCTTCTAGAGCTCGACATAAGACACACAAGCCAGGTAAGGAACCTAATAGAAGAGTCATTCAAGAAAGGAGAGATAAGCCCGATAGTAGCCCAGCTCAAAGACCTAGCAGTATCCAAGGACAAGGACGAGAGGAGGCCGCCGGGGCCATCAATATCAATCTAGCCGGCAAGCCTGCCAGCCAGAGTACCCACAATCCTCCTAATCTCATCCACCCCAACCAGTCCAACTCCAACCATGAATACGAGGGACGATAGAGACGCAACTAGGGCAGAGACAAGCGGGGTCCAGTCAGCAAGGAGTCCAAGCAGGACCCCCACGAGGAACCCTGCTAGGGCCTGCAAGGTGTGCCAGGCCAGCCACGGTATCCCAGAAGCTAGAAGTGAGAGGTATATGGACAACGTGTACGCTGTCGCGACTCCTAGGACTCCATAGTCCTTCAGTGCTATGGACAAGAATGTCAGAAGGGCTAGCCTAGATAAGCCGACAGCCACTAGCCTAACCCTATCACCACTCGCATTAAGCATAGATATGGCCATGTAGAGGGAGGAGTAGCCCACTATGGAGGCGGCTAAAAGCATCATAACCCTAGGATCCCCGTCCACCCCGAGGATCTTGTAGGCGAGGCCGGGCTCGGCAGCCAATGCAGGAGCCGCAACAGCCCCGGCGAAGATTGCGTATCTAGATATATCCCTGTAGGCGTCCAGGGCCCTATAGCTCACCGCGACATATGCTAGGGAGTACGCGAAGCTCCCAGCCAACAGTGAGATCGTCAGGGACAGGTAGAAAACCCCCACATCGCCTAGCGTATCAGAGGCCAGCACAGCCAAGACGGTGCCTATATTAGCTGCTAGACTGCCAGCCAACACGTTCGGGTAATTAGACAGTCCATCCACAATCACCTCGGGCTCGAAGAGCCTATGCCCAGCCTTAAGAGAGCCGGATAGAACCGGTACGGCGAGCACAGCGGAGACGATAGACCCGGCTATGAAGCCAGCAACAATGCCAGCGGGCCCATAGGCAACGGCAAGTCCAAGCCCGGCTATAACCTTAACAATGGAGGATATCAGCGTTATCTTGGCGTACTCGACACTCCTCCTAGCACCTACAACTCCCCAGAGGAGGAGGAAAGACAGTATGAAGCTAGCTGAGAACACGTAGACTAGCACCATGTACTGGCTAGGTATCTTGGCTGATAGAAGACCCGCTACACCAGCGGAAACAAGGAGGGCCAGGGGCACAGCGACGGCTATACTAGTAGTTAGGACAGACACCCCAAGCCTAGTCAGGTTCCTCACAATAGCCATATCCAGGCCAAGGCTAGCCAGGTAGGCCGCCATAAATCCGGCGCTAACTATAGAAGAGGCGAGCCCGACCCCCTCGCCTCCTAGGATCCTAGAGGCAACTATCCACAATAGCCCCCCAGACACGGAGGGGAGAACAGAGCCTACAGTGACCAGCAAGCCACTGGCGAGCAGAGTCCTCCTACCACCCTGGCCCCCCATAGCCTACCCTAAGCCTCCAGGACCCAACGGCCCGCCCCGTAGAATTAAAGGGCGCAGCCTCCAAGCAGGGATCTGTATATGATAACACGATGCTTATTAGCAACCCACTACCCAGCCTGCCGGTGAAGGGTGGGAGGTGTGCGCCTTCCAGGAGGTTCTCGGAGATAAGACCATAGCAATCCTCGGCGCAGGTAAGATTGGCACCGCCATGATAAGATCCTTAAGGGGGGTCGCGGGCTCCATATTGGCGACGGGGAGGAGGGACGAGACGCTATCCAAGGCAGAGGAGCTAGGCGCAGTGGCCCTAAAGGACAACGCCCGGGCCGCATCGATGGCGGATATAATAATAGTTAGCGTCAAACCCTACCAGCTCCCGGTTGTAATCAGGGACATAATGGGCCACGTCGAGGGAAAGATCGTTGTCTCGGTGGCAGCAGGGGTTAAAAGGGCCACCGTAGCTAGGAGGCTGCCCAGGGCCATAGTATTCAGGGCGATGCCCAACATAAACGCGCTGATCGGCATGAGTACTACTGCTATAGTAGAGGGGGACTATAGCCCGGAGCACAGGCTCATGGTAGAGGCGGTATTCAGATCCATGGGTACAATATACTGGATCCCGGAGGAGTGGATAGACACCTGGACTGGCCTAGTGGGAAGCGGGCCAGCATACCTAGCGGAGATAATAGATGGGCTAGTCCTGGGGGCAGTCTCCATGGGCCTGCCAAGAGACGTGGTATACAAGGCCGTCCTAGACACGTTCAAGGCCACAGCAGAGCTGCTGGCTAGGAACGGGAAGCATCCAGCTGTAATCAGGGACGAGGTCACTACACCAGCAGGCACAACAATCCACGGCCTCAAGGTACTAGAGTCGAGAGGAGTTAAGTCGGCTCTAATGGACATAGTAGAGGCCTCATCAAGGAGGGGCAAGGAGCTGGGCAAGGAGATAGATGCAGCGGTGGACAATGCATTATCGGAGGGCTAAAGCCTGAGAATCCTAGGGGCCCCAAGTAGGCCCTCAACCTCCCTAGCAAGCTCGCCCGGAGTCACAGCCTCCTGGCTACCAGGCTCCCACCTCCTCCTAACTGTAACCACACCCTCAGCGGCCTCCCTCTCGCCGATAACACCCACAATGGGCACCCACAGCCTAGCAGCCCTCCTAATCCTGGCACCCAGCCTGGTCGAGGTATCATCCAAGACAGCAACCCTAGCCCCACTCCTAGCCAGCATGGATGCAACCTCATACGCAAAGCCCTTCTGATCCTCGGACACAGGAATCAAGGCCACATGGACGAAGTGCATCCATGGAGGCAGCATTGGGACATGGGAGTCGTCAGACTCCCTCCTAGCAAGCTCGGAATCCACGATGCTTGCAACCAGGACGCGTAGTGGTCCTATACAGGAGAACCCTCCAACCTCGGCTCCAAGAGGAATAACAGGTCCACTCCTCATCCTGTAGAACACAACCCGTCCATCACCCTCTAGCCCTGGGGCCGCTAAGCCCTTGGAGCCCAGGGGAGCCTCAATGAGATCAGTATAACCATATATGCTAGAGAGGACCTCCCCAATGCTGGATTCCAGCTTGACTACTACATCGCCCTGATGCCTGACCACCAGGCTCCCACTCCCCATAGAGCATGAGTATAGCAGCGCGGCTAGCATTTCAAGGCCCTGGAGCTTATCCAGCCTATAACCGCTACTGGCAACCCCCACGCCAGCCAGGCCACCAGTAAGCCTATCAACTATCGCCGACAAGACCACCTCTCCTCTGCCATCAAGCGGGTGCAGGCCAAGTCTGCCCAAGACCTCGACGGTATCCCCCTCCTGTAGGGTCTCTGAGAGGCCAGCAGGCAGGAGGCCCCTGGCTATAGCCTCCCGAACAGGTATAGGGCTATCCTCTAGATTGTAGTACACCGGATCGCCCCGTATCTCCCTGGATAGCTCGGAGAGCGGGTGGCCATATACAGTCAGGGAGAACCGCTTATACCAGCCAAAGGGAGACCTCTCAACCCTAACTCCCTTGGCAGAAAGGAGGTTCTCCATATGCTTAAGCACCTCAACCGCGGCTCTAGGGGGAGCCAGCCTGCTGGATAGGTGGGCGTAGGGGTAGAGCATGACACTATCCGCCTTTACCCTAGATAGGACGTCTAGTATGCTAGCCACAGCCTCAGCAGCAGTTACGCTGGTATCCCCCTCCTCAACGGTGGTCATGACCACCAAGCAGTTAGAGCAGCCGCCCCTACCCGGAGGGTCGGGGGTAGACTTCAACGCCTTCTTAAGAGTCTCATACTCGAAGCGCTCGGCGTGGAGGAGCAGTATCCTCAACCCTGCTAGCACCCGGTCTTAACGTGGACATCGGTATGGGTCTAATATGCTGAATAGCGCCGAGAGGCATAGTAGAAGATCCGGATGTCCCAGGGGCGGTAGTTAGCCGAGGGTAGTCTACACTATATTAGGCCTCCCTTGGGAGGCCTATAAATATGGGGGACTGAGCAGGGTATGGGAGACCAGAAGGAGGTACGGGAGTTAACAGATCTCCCAGGAGTAGGGCCCTCAACAGCACAGAAGATGATAGA
Source organism: Acidilobaceae archaeon (assembly GCA_027044005.1). GTDB lineage: Archaea > Thermoproteota > Thermoprotei_A > Sulfolobales > Acidilobaceae > S012-22. The sequence continues at coordinate 11,892 of JALUDK010000188.1, forward strand.
AGCCGGCTTCGCAAGCATAGAGGCGGTCGCGGTAGCAACACCCCAAGAGCTCAGCCAGGTGACCGGGATACCCCTCCCCACAGCACAGAAGATCATACAAGCCGCGAGGGAGGCGCTGGATATAAGGTTCAAGACAGCCCTGGAACTCAAGAAGGAGAGGCTGACGATAAAGAAGATAACAACGTCGAGCAGGAACCTGGACGAGCTCCTAGGAGGAGGCATAGAGACAAGGACCATAACAGAGCTATTCGGAGAGTTCGGCTCAGGCAAGACCCAGATATGCCACCAGCTGTCAGTCAACGTACAACTACCAGAAGAGAGCGGGGGCCTCAACGGCAAGGCAGTGTACATAGACACAGAGGGAACCTTCAGGTGGGAGAGGATAGAGCAGATGGCCAGAGGCGCCGGGCTAGACCCGGACGAGGTCATGGAGAACATATACTGGATCAGGGCAGTGAACAGCCACCACCAGATGGCTATAATAGACCAGCTATTCGACCTCCTGAAAAGGGAGAACATAAGGCTAGTCATAGTAGACTCCGTCACAAGCCACTTCAGGGCAGAATTCCCAGGCAGGGAGAACCTAGCCATGAGGCAGCAGCTACTCAACAAGCACCTACACCAGCTCATGAGGCTAGCCGAGATATATGACGTAGCGGTCGTGATCACAAACCAAGTCATGGCCAGGCCCGACGTCTTCTACGGCGACCCCACCCAGGCAGTAGGAGGACACGTGCTCTACCACGCGCCAGGAGTCAGAGTACAGCTGAAGAAGAGCCGAGGCAACAAGAGGATAGCCAGGATCGTGGATGCACCACACCTACCCGAGGGTGAGACCGTATTCGTGATAACAGAGTGGGGCATAAGAGACCCAGAATAAGGCTAGTCCAAGAGATACAAGCCCAAGCTGGACGCGTACCACCTAGCCTCCTCCACCTCCCTCCTAGACACCCTCCTAGCGATATCCCTCCACTTCCCCGGGTTCCTCTCCACAAGGTGCTGGGGAGTATACTGGCCCATAACATTGACAACCACCCTATCCCGGGGCAGATTACCGGCGATCCACTCGAGGACCTTCCTAGTGCAGCACTCCAGGTGGCCCGGCATAACAAGGTGCCTTATAATCATGTCGCCATGCCTTGAAGCAACCGCCAAGTTCCTAGTCACAGTCTCGACATAGTTAGGAACAATAGAGAGTCGCCTAGCACACCTATTATTACCCCACTTGAAGTCCGGCAACCAGATATCTATCAAGTCGACTAGGACCTCCATAGCCTCAGGGCTCATATACATGTTGCTATTCCACAGCTGCGGTATATCACTCCTAACATACAGCAGACTCTCAACTATAACATGCATACTAGGCGTGGGATCCCCACCCACATGATTTATATTCCTAGCACCCCGAGCAGCAAGCAGATCCTGTAGGGCGGCAAGGCTCCTAGGAGTGGCCTTAAATCCCATCCTAGCCCCAGTCTGACTCACATCGTAATTCTGGCAGAAGACACAGGTGAAGTTGCACCCACCATAAAATATCGTCCCGCTGGGCACCAGAGGAGCCTCCTCGCCAAGGTGGAGGAAGGCGGTATGCACATACACATCCCAAGCAAGCCTACACGCCCCGAGCCTACCAGAAGCCCTATCCACACCACACCTCCTATCACAAAGCACACACGGGCTAGCAAGCCTCCTAGCCAACTCAGCCTTAAGGTGGAGAAGGCTCCACCGGGGGAAGTGCCTGGCAAGCCTAGCAGCCCTCTCGGGCTCCTCAAGTGCAGGCCCCCACTCATCCCTAAACCAGCCCGCGGCTTCACTATGCGCCTTCACTAGGTCCTCAAGGCTAGCCTCCCTAATCTCATCACCACGGAGCGGCGACTCTACTGCCCTAACAAGCTTAAACTTGGGGGGAGCCACACCCCTAAGGACGGCATAGTACCACCGCAGCCTTTCCCTCAAGACCGGGTTATAGAGGGCCCTAACCGCGTCTGGCCTAACACGCATCCACACGCCCTCATAGCCAGTATCAACCAGAGCCCGCAGCGCCTCCAAGACACCCCGGCCCCAGGCTACATATAGGAGGGAGGCCTAAACAGTGTAGCCCCGCTAAGCCAGTCCCAGGAGTAGCTGATCCACCATGTAGCACCACCCCATGGGGGCCGGGTAGGGGGCCACCATATAGTCGCTCCTCATAAGCCTCGTCCTAGCCTTCATGGATGGGCCTGGAACCAG
>JALUDK010000189.1 GCA_027044005.1 Acidilobaceae archaeon
GGGACTCCAACCTCGTTTATACTTATCATCGGGTCCGGGCTTATTACTGTCCTGGCGGAGTAGTTTACCCTCTTACCCGAGAGGTTGCCCCTCAGCCTTCCCTCCTTGCCCTTGAGCCTCTGGGCCAGGGTTTTGAGGGCCCTCTTCTTCCTGTGTGTGAGCTGGTAAGTGTTGGGGAGCTCGTTGTCTATGTATGAGGCTACTACGTGTTGTAGCGTTAGCCATGCATCCTCTATCATGGTCTCCGGGGCGTTTGATATGAGGAAGTTCTTGAGCCTCTCGTTCTGCCTGACTATCTCCGCTAGGGCGTGGGTTAGGTCGTCCTCAGCCCTGTATCCGGTCTCTAGAGTTATGCTGGGCCTCACGCTGAGTGGTGGGACGGGGAGTGATGTTATGATCATCCACTCTGGCCTGGAGTACTTGGGGTCTACGCCTAGGAGTACTAGGTCCTCGTCTATGGTCTTCTCCACCCTCTCCCTCACATCGATCGGGTTGAGCCTCCTCTCTCCCTCGGGGTGCTCCTCGTAGAATGTGAAGGGCTTTATGAAGCGTATCTTGAACTGGCGGGCGCCGCAGTGGGGGCACTCCATCCTGGCTGCCGCTTCCCTCTTGACCTCCTCCACGAAGGTGTCAGCTAGCTTTGGCCACCGCTTCTTTAGCCTCTCCTTGATGGCTGTCAGGTACTTTATCCTGTCGGTTGGTATCAGTATCCTCCCGCAGTTCCTGCATGTGGCTTGGAGGATGCCGTGTAGGGCGTCTCCGTAGTGTGGCACGATTACCGGCCTGGCTAGGTCGATCTTCCCGAAGTGGCCGGGGCACGTGTCCCTCGTATTTCCGCATACTGGGCACCGTTCCCCGGGCTCGATGGCGCCAAAGTGGGGGTCTCTTAGCCCTCCTGCCACCGGGCTGCCGTCGGCCTCGTATATCGCGTCCCTTATCACCGTAACTTTTGCCATCCTGATTATCTCGTGCGGGGGGAGGACCCCGAACTTGATCCCCTTGATCACGTGCGTCTCATTCCCATACATGGACATCCCGGTTCACCCCCTCCTACCTGGACCCGTTCCCCTCATCCAGGGAGACGGGTTTCTTCCATAGCCTATCCATCACGGTTATCTTATCCGCTACGAAGACTCTGGGCTTTATCACCATGCTGGTTATCTCTTGTAGTAGTAGCTTGAAGGCGTAGGGTACCTTTACCGGGTAGATCTCTCCCTCATCGCCATGTATTGGGCACTCGTATGTGCCCCTCCTCCTGTTGTACCATGATATGTGGCCGCACTTGTTGCATACGTACATGATGTAGGCGTCGCTGTTCTCCAGCATCCTGTCCCTTAGCAGGTTGGCGGCTCCGTGTCCTATGAGGCAGTCCCTCTCCATCTCTCCGAACCTTAGTCCTCCCTGCCTGGCCTTGCCCTCAGTCGGCTGCCTTGTTAGAAGCTGCACCTTCCCGGTGGCTCTGGCGTGCATTTTGTCTGATACCATGTGGTATAGCCTCTGGTAGAATGCTATTCCTATGGTGACCGGCCTTTCTATCATGAGCCCGGTCCTGCCGTCGTACATTACCTCCTTGGCGCTGGGGTCGTAGCCGTGCTTGACTAGTTCTATCCTTAGCTGTCCCACGTCCTCCTTGAAGAAGGGTGTCCCGTCGACTAGCCTGCCTAGGATTGCGCCTGCCTTGCCTGCTATCTCCTCTAGTAGCTGTCCTACGGTCATTCTGGATGGTATTGCGTGTGGGTTTAGTATGACGTCTGGCGTTATGCCGTCCTCTGTGTATGGCATGTCGTACTTGGGGAAGATCATCCCTATTACTCCCTTCTGGCCGTGCCTGCTGGCGAACTTGTCTCCTATCTCGGGTATCCTTAGATCCCTCACCTTGACCTTGACCTGCTTGTTCCTCTCCGCCGTCTGGGTTAGTATGACCTGGTCTACTACACCCTTCTCGCCGAATCTTAGCTGTACGCTGGTGTCCCTGTGTATTAATGCTCCTGCGCCTATGACCCTCTCTTCGCCCATGAACCTGGGGGGGCTCTCCCTGCCTACTAGTATGTCTCCTCCCTCTACCTCTACCTCTGGGTCTATGATCCCGTCTGGTGCAAGCTTCCTGTAGTACTTGTCTCCCTTATGGTCTAGTAGCTTGGGGTGGGGTACCCTTATCTTATCGCTGACTCCACCTGGATAGTCGTTCTCCACCGCGGTGTATACCCTGAAGAAGTGGCTCCTGGCTAGGCCCATGTCTATTGATCCCTTGTTGAATATTAGAGCGTCCTCTATGTTGTATCCGTAGAAGGACATTAGCGCTACGACCATGTTTTGGCCTGCCGGCCTGTTGTTGTAGCCCATGAGGTCTAGGGCTCTTGTCTGTACTAGGGGCTTCTGTGGGTAGTGGAGTAGGTATGAGTGGCTGTCTGTCCTGAAGTGATAGTTTAGGGCGTATAGGCCTAGGGCTTGCTTGGCCATCGCTGCCTGGTATGTGCTCCTTGGGCTCTGGTTGTGCTCTAGGTATGGTATTGTGGCTGCCGCCACGCCTACTATTGCTGGTACCCATAGCTCCATGTGGGTGTGCTCCTTTGTGACGTCCCATGGAAGCTCTGCTACGTATGCATTCTCCTCCTCGTCTGGGTCGAGCATCTCTATTATGCCGGTCTTTATTAGGTCCCAGAAGCCGATCTCTCCCCTCTTTATCTTCTCCACGTGCTCCTTGGTGAGTAGTGGCTTCCCGTCTACAACCCTTACTAGGGGCCTGAGTAGTCTTCCCTCGTCCGTGTTTATATAGACCTCGTTTACATGCTCGTCCTTTATGTGAGCCACGTTCACCTCGAAGCTGAGCTTGCCACTCCTCCTTAGGCTCCTTATCTTCTCGGCTAGCTCCGCCCCGTCTGGGTAGTAGCCTATGGGCTTCCCGTTGAGGAATACCTTGGCCCCTACCGTCATTATCTCCGGTGGGATCCCGGTCTTCAATACCTCCTCTATTATGTCGTCTAGCTTGACTACTCCCAGCTCGTATAGCAGGTTCTCTACCTCGCCCTCGTCTACTCCAACCGATATGTAAGCCATGAGGGCTAGGTTCTTCACTAGCCCACAGTTTATACCCTCGGGGGTCTCGAAGGGGCACAGCCTGCCCCAGTGGGTTCCGTGGAGGTCCCTGGCCTCGAAGTGTGCTTGGCCCCTGCTTAGCGGCGAGACGACCCTCCTGAGGTGGCTTAGGAGGCTTATCCAGTTGGTCCTGTCTAGGGCCTGGCTTATGCCTGTCCTGTCTGGGCCCCAGTTCCCGGTGGCTAGGGCCGTCTTTATCTTATCGGATATAATGTCCTTCCTCACGAGGTATGAGAACCTTATCTTCTTCCTCTGGCTTATTAGCTCCTCCAGCTGGTTCTCCATGTGCTTGACGAAGTTTGAGAATGCCTCCCTGAAGATCTCTGCTATGTGGTCGCCGGCGAGCCTGAGCCTCTTGTTGGAGTAGTGGTCCTTATCGTCGGGCTTCCTCTTGCCGAGGTATAGCTGGAGGACCCTGTTAGCCATCTCGGCGAGGTAGAAGGCCTTCATCTTCCTATCCTCTGGCCTTGTGCCTAGGTGTGGGAGGAACTGTGTGTCGAGGAACTCCTCGGCCCTCTGGATCCTCACCTCCCTTGGCTGCCCGGGAGCCAGCCTGTTCCCTATGTACTCTAGGGCCTGCTCCCTGGTGGTTACCGTAATCGCAACCTTCTCGAAGCTGGGCATGAGCTCTCTCTGCACGTCTGGGTCTGGGCTGACTGCCGCCGCGATCTCGGACTCCTTCTCTAGGCCTAGCGCCCTCATTAGGACTACGAAGGGCACCCTGTAGGGCAGCTTTGATATGCTGACTTCTATGCTCCCGTCACTCATCCTATCTACTATTACCTGCCTCCTTAGTCCTAGTACCGTTGAGACTACCTTGGCGGTGTGTGTTATCTTGGCCGTGCTGGCCGTTGAAGGCCCAACTATGATCCTGTTTACTGCCAGGTCCTCCTGGATCACGACTACCTTCTCGCTCCCGTTTATTATGAAGTAGCCTCCGGGGTCGTATGGGTCCTCTCCGATCTCTATTAGCTCCTCGGGGCTCATCTTGGATAGCGGGTCTATCGCTGACTTGATCATTATCGGGATCTCCCCGATCTCGACCTCCTCTCTGTGGACCTCGACGCCATTCTCTACCAGTATCATCTCCAGCCTGAGGGG
>JALUDK010000190.1 GCA_027044005.1 Acidilobaceae archaeon
TGGCGGTTATCCTGAGGCCGACGTAGATTAGTATGGCCGTTGAGAGGGCCAGGTGGGCCACGAATCCCAGAACTATCCCGTGGAGGGGCTTCCTAGCCATCGCCCCTATCGCAGCTGCTAGGAGTAGGAGGGGGAGGGCCCCCACGCCTAGTAGAGCGCCTAGGCCTATGGCTAGGGGTAGGTCCTCGAGCGGCGGTATGGATCCCATTAGTATGGCGTTCGACAGGAAAGCCGCTAGACCCGTGGAGGCGGATATCAGCGATAGGACCAGGGTTACGGTGAGGACCTTAGCGGCTAGGTACTCTATCCTCCTCACGCCCCGTGCTAGGATTAGCCTGGCAGTGCCGTCGCTAAGATCGCTTGCAAGCAGGTCGCCGCCATAGAGTAGGGCTATCAGCCACATGAATGTGCCCAGGTTTACGATCTCCTGGAACGACACCTGGCCGGTGGTCTTGAACCCCATGACCACGGCCCAGAAGGATGGGTCGCTGACCGTCCTATCCATGCCGTACCTTAGTATGAGCGACGATATTACGGGTAGCACGGCTAGGAGTAGGAGGAAGTAGAAGCTCCTCTTCCTCACCTCCCTGGCCAGCTCCATCCTGGCTACTGCTATGACCGGGTTCACTGCTGCTCACCTCCTGGCGCCGACTAGCCTGAGGTAGGCCTCCTCCAGGTCGTAGCCCCTGGTCTCGAAGCCCCTCACTCCTATGCCCCTCTCCATGAGCCTCGCTATTATAGCCTGGGCCTCGTCCTCGCTCTCCAGCCTTACCCTTATAGCCTGGGCTAGGACCTGCACGTCCTTGTAGCCCATCTCCTCCACAACCCTTGCCGCCTCCGCTGGCCTCGGTGTCCTGACGAGTAGCACGGCGCCGCCGGCTACCTTCCTGGCCAGCTCTTCTATGGAGCCGTGGAAGATTGCCTTGCCCCTGGCTATTACAGCTACCTCGTCTACAAGGTCCTGGAGCTCCCTTAGTATGTGGCTACTCACCAGCACCCCTACACCCCTGCGGCGGAGGTCGAGGACTAGCTCCCTCACCCTCGCGACCCACTCAGGGTCCAGGCCGGTGAAGGGCTCGTCCATGAGCATGAACTCCCTCTCAGCGACCAGGGCCTGGGCTATGAGTACCCTCTTCCTCTGGCCCTTGCTCAGCTTCCCCATGCGCCTTAGGCAGAGCTCCTCTACCCCCAGCTCTGCTAGGGCCCTGCGTGCCCTCAACCGGGCCTCGCCCTGCGGTACCCCGTCTATGAGTGCTAGGTCCTCTAGGAGTCTGCATGGGGTTGCCCATGCTGGCCCCTCGGGCACCTCGGGGGTGTAGCCTATTAGCCTCTTCATCCTCACCCCCTCCCTGTGTAGGTCTATGTCGTCTAGAAGTACCCTGCCCTTGTCGGGCTTGACTAGGCCTAGTATGATCTTGATCGTCGTCGTCTTCCCTGCGCCGTTGGGGCCTAGTAGGCCTAGGACCTTCCCCCGGGCTATCTCCAGCGATAACCCGTCAACCGCCACCGCTCCCTTATACCTCTTGCTTACACCTTCCACCACGATCTTTGATGGCATCACCGTATACCTCTACAAGCCGCCTAGAAGCTGGGACCGGGGCGGTTCATAAGCATTATACGCCGACCCACCGTATGAATATACGTGAACTACACCCACCCTAATTATCCCCCAGAACACACTACACTATAATGTAGTATCCCCAGAAAGGGTGCCTGGGATTGGAGAAGGCCGAGGAGAAGGTGGACTGGTATAAGCTGAGCCTCAAGCTCCATAGGTTCTACGCAGGCAAGATGGAGACAATGCCCAAGGTCCCTGTAAGGAGTCTCGAGGACTTCGCCATATGGTACACACCCGGGGTCGCGGAGCCCTCCCGTGCGATAGCCAGTGACCCTGATGAGAGTTTCGAGCTGACGAGCAGGTGGAACACTATAGCGGTGGTCAGCGACGGGACTAGGGTCCTGGGGCTAGGGCGGATAGGCCCCGAGGCGGCGTATCCCGTTATGGAGGGGAAGGCCCTCATCTTCAAGTACCTAGGCGGCGTCGACGCGGTGCCCCTGGTGCATAGGGTTAGGGACCTGGAGGGTTGGATAAGCCTGCTGAAGGCCATAGAGCCCAGCTTCGGGGGGATCAACCTAGAGGATATTGAGAGTCCCAAGTGCTTCGCCCTCCTGGATAGGGCCAGGGAGGAGCTGGAGATACCGGTTTGGCACGACGACCAGCAGGGGACAGCCGCCGCGACTCTAGCTGGCCTCATAAACGCCTTCAAGCTTGTGGGCAAGGATATGGCCAAGTCTAGGATCGTGCTCTTCGGAGCCGGTGCTGCCAACATAGCGCTCTACAGGCTCCTCAAGGTGTGGGGCGTGCCGCCTGGAAACATAGTTGTTATAGATAGCAAGGGGGTGCTCCACCCGCACAGGGATGACATAGACAAGCTTATGATAAACAACCCGTGGAAGTACAGGATAGCCCTAGAGACCGGCGGGGGATGGCTAAGGGCTGGGGACGGGATAGAGAAGGCCCTGGAGGGGGCCGACGCCCTGGTCGCGGCCAGCAGGCCGGGTCCCGGGGTTATTAAGAAGGAGTGGGTGGCCAAGATGGCCAAGGACGCCATAGTCTTCGCCGAGGCCAACCCTGTGCCGGAGATATGGCCCTGGGAGGCCAAGGAGGCTGGGGCTAGGATCGTAGCCACGGGGAGGAGCGACCTCCCCAACCAGGTGAACAATAGCCTAGTCTTCCCCGCCGTGTTCCGCGGCGTGCTTGATGTGAGGGCCAAGACGATAACCGATGAGATGGCGATAGAGGCGGCCGTGGAGATAGCAAGGTACGCGGAGGAGCGTGGTCTAAGCGAGGACTATATCATACCCAAGATGGAGGAGTGGCACCTCTACCCCCGGGTAGCGGCGGCCGTGGCTGTGAAGGCGGTGGAGCAGGGTGTCGCTAGGAAGACCACCACATACAAGGAGGAGCTGGAGAGGGCTGAAGAGATAATAAGGAGGAGCAGGGAGAAGCACGACCTGATGTGGGAGAAGGGCCTCATAGAGAGGCCTCCTGAGGACCACTCTTAGGCTGGAGGTGGCGTATCGTGTACGAGCCGGGCCTATACGTGAGGCCAGCCTCCGAGAAGGACCTGGAGAGGCTGGCCAGGCTCATATACAGGTTCTACTCCTTCAACGAGGAGTTCGACCCTGCCTGGGCCCTGGATGAGGACGCTGAGGCTATAGCCAGGGAGCTGGCCGGTGAATATATCGGTAGCGACGACCTAGTCCTAGTGGCCGAGTACGATAACGAGGTTGTAGGCTACATAAGGATAGTTGTTGTGGAGAACAGGATACTCGCATCCAAGAGGCTGGGCGTAATCAAGGAGCTCTACGTGCTCCCACCCTTCAGGGGGAGGGGCATAGCCTCAAGACTGATAGCCGAGGCGCAGGAGAGGCTGGGCGACATGGGTGTGAAGCACATCTCCGCCGAGTTCCCCGCTGCAAACTATGTGGCTGAGAGGTTCTACCGCGCCTTAAGCTTCAGACCCTACCTGAGCATGTACCTGAGGGAGGTGTAGCCGGGGATGAGGATCACCATAAGACATGGAGAAGAGAGGGACGTAGACGAGATCGTCGATATGGTCTCCAAGCTTAAGCTCCTCAACGAGGAGCTAGACCCTCACTTCAAGGTGGTCGACGACCTAGAGGAGCAGGTTAGGAGGTACGTAGAGGATGCGGTAAAGAGCAGCGACACGATAGTCCTTGTCGCCGAGGACGAGGACACACAGGCACTGGCAGGGGTGATAATAGCCAGGATAGTTGATAGGATCTTCTACAAGCCCAGGCTGAAGGCCCTCATAACGGACTTCTACGTGAAGCCCGTGTACAGGAGGAAGAGGCTAGGCACGCTACTCCTCGAGAGGATCGAGGCAGAGGCAACCAAGAGGGGCGCTGGCATACTAACGGCAGTATACCCTGCATACAACTCTATAGCAGAACACTTCTACGAGACCCACGGGTTCGACAAGCTACAGGTGGAGAGGTACAAGCCCATCACAGGGTAGCCCAGGCATGGAGCTATACTGCCCCAACTGCGGCTACCGCTCCAGAAGGTACACCCACCGGTGCCCCCACTGCGGGGCGCCCCTGGAGGCTAGAGAGCCGCCTCCCCCAACCAGGGTCCTAGGAGAGGGTGACACACCACTC
>JALUDK010000191.1 GCA_027044005.1 Acidilobaceae archaeon
CTCCCATAAGGTCCTGTATTTCGGGTTCGGCCTTCTTGTAGTAGCCCTCGAAGTAGAGGTAGAGGTTGAGTGATATCGAGAAGCCGAGTATGAAGACTAGGGTAGCCGCCATATGCTTGAGGCCTAGCTTCAACCCCTGCAAGCCCCCGTAGCCCTAACCCTTAGGAGCACTGCCAGAGCAGTCGCGCCGACAAGGGAAGCCATCGCCATAGATAGGTGGGCGGCGACAAGGTACTGGTCTAGTAGGCTCCTAACCACAGCCATGCCGAGGAGGACTTGCACCGTTATGGCGGCGAGGGAGGCTAGGGCGAGGGAGGCGAGCCCTCTCTCGCCGTGGCGTAGTAGGGTCAGGGCTGTGTAGGCTATTGTCAGGTACGCCAGGCCTCCAACAAGCCTATGCATATACTCCAGGAGTACGCCCCTATCCGTGAGGTCTGGTATGAGTACTCCGTTGCAGTGTGGCCAATCCGTGCCGCACGCTAGTCCTGCACCGTGGGCCTTCACGAGTCCCCCTATGACTATGGTTAGGGCCATAAGTGTTATCGAGGCAAGGGAGACCATGTATAGTCTTTTGGCATCCATTGCAGGCCCCCGCTGTTACCCATGGCGGGGGTGAGGAGATCTCGGGTGATTACATTGGAATATGTAATTGGGCATGAAAAATATGTATGGAGGGTTAGCCCGTGAGGAGGACGTAGACTATGGCAGCGAGGAGCAGTAGGCCTGCGGCCGCCAGCCCTGTTATCACCAGCATCCTACCCTCCAACCCCGGGGTCACCCCAGGTATGGTGTGCATGCAAGCACGCTGGTTATCGCGGCCGAGACTAGTACTAGGAGCATTATGAATGATGTAAATGGCATTATCGCTGTTGAACTCTTCTCCTCCCTCAGGTGCTGGTAGGCGTAGGCTATTATCACCGATTGTATCACAGCCATCGACAGGAGGAACGCTGTCAGGTTCTGTACTATATCAAGCAGTATTAGCTGGACCTCGAGTATGGCCGTTGAGATCAGGGCCCCCCAGGCCCCCACGTATACCAGGGCATCCCTCTCGCCCACCGCGATCACCCCCTACATTAGGTAGAACATGGGGAACAGGAAGGTCCACACGATCTCCACTATACCCCAGTAGATGCCGAGCATTAGTATCGACGTCAGGCTGGGCCTCCTGCCTGATAGTATCTTGGCCACCATGTATATGGTTGCTATGAGCCCTGCTATGACGTGGAGGGCGTGTATTCCGGTTAGTACGAAGTATAGCTGGAACTGTAGGTTGCTGTTGATCCCGTAGCCCTGGGCGAATAGCTCCCACCACTCGAAGGCCTTGACGCCGAGGAAGAGGCCGCCGGTGACGATGGTCCCCAGCATGAGGGCGGCGCTCTTAATCATCTTGCCGTGCTTAGCATAGAGGTATGCCAGGCTATAGAATAGCGTGCCGGTGAATAGTATGATCGTGTTCAGCAGGCCTATGTAGGGGTCGTGATGCTCGTACCCAGGAGGCCACGCCAGGCTCCTGCTCCTTATGAAGAGGTAGACGCTTATCAGCGAGCCGAAGAGGAAGACCTCGCTGCTTATGAAGGTCCACATGCCCAGCCTCAGCTTGTTTGTACCGCTGAAGGGCCAATCCTCCCTAAACCTAGGCTCGTCCTCGTGGAATCTCTCCCTATAATCGTCTATAGCCCACTTAGTTATAGCAACGGCTAGGATCGCCAAGCCTAGGAGGAGGACTGGCTTCCCGGCCACAAGGCCCAGGCCCATGACTAGGGTTGAGAGGCCCACTAGCATAGGCGTCATACTCCAGTGCTCATGGTATACGTGCTTCACACCAGCCCCGCCGTTGGGGAGCACGCCCTTTGGAGCTAGCTCGGGGTTCCCGCTGCTCTTCATCACATTCTCCACGCCAATCCTCTCCAGCTCGTGCTCCGGTACGAATACTATGGAGCCGTCCTCCCTGACCACCGGTTGGCCATCGTAGTTATGCCTCGGCGGCGGGGAGGGGACTGCCCACTCGAGACCCCACGCCTTCCATGGGTTTGGTGGCGCTGGCTTTCCCCTTACCAACGAGTCTATGAGTATGTAGAGGCCGAGCAGGAATGCGGCTAGTAGTATGAAGGCGCCTAGTGTTGAGATCCTGTTGAGGCCCAGCCACTCCTCCGGGTACGTGTAGTACCTCCTAGGCATGTCCATAAGCAGGAATTGGGGTAGGTATGTGGCTGTCACGCCAACCCCCAGTAGGAGGAGCTGTATCTTTGCCAGCTTCTCATTGTAGAGCCTCCCGGTTATCTTTGGCCACCAGAAGTAGAGCGCGCCTAGGAGGCCTAGCAGCACGGCGCCGACCATTATGTAGTGGAAGTGGGCAACAACCCAGTAGGTGCCCCTGAAGGCCCTATCAAGTATTATGGCGGCCTGGAATACCCCTGTAGAGCCCCCGATTATGAAGAATAGGATCCCTGCTATGACGTATAGTAGCGGGGCCCTGTAGACTACCTTGCCCTTGTAGAGCGTCATTATCAGGGCTAGTGTCGCCAGCTCGAAGGGTATTGAGATTAGGGCGGTGGTCACGCTGAAGATCTTCCTAACCGTGAGGCTGGTGCCGGTTATGAACATGTGGTGCATCCACACCAGGTAGCTGAGGGCAGTGGCTATGAAGAGCGCTATGATCACGAACCTCCTGGCGTAGAGCTGCCTCCTGGCGAATACCGATACTATATCCGCCATCGCGCCCAGGGCTGGGAGGAGTAGCACGTAGACCTCTGGGTGGCCGAAGAACCAGAATAGGTGGTCCCATAGCAGTGCGCCGCCCTCCAGCGATGTTAGGAACGTCGTGCCTAGCATCTTGTCTAGGATCAGCGCTAGAGCCCCTACTGCTAGCGGCGGGAAGGCCAGCCACATCATTAGTACGGAGAACAGGACGCCCCAGGTGAACATTGGTATCTTGCTCCATGTCATCCCCGGGGCCCTCATCTTGGCTATGGTGACCACGAAGTTCACGGTGCCTACCGTGACTGAGGCCGTGATTAGTATGATCGCGACGGCGGCGAGTATCGTACCGTCACCGGTTAGGAGCACGTTCTGCGGGGCATAGAGGGTCCAGCCCATGTCAGCAGCCCCGCCGGGGACGAAGAAGCCAGCTATGAGTACTAGCCCGCTGGCTAGGTAGAGCCAGTAGCTCAAGGCGTTGAGTCTTGGGAAGGCTAGGTCCCTGGCCCCGATCTGGAGTGGGATCAGGTAGTTTGCCAGGCCAACCTCGAAGGGGCTCATGAACCAGAGGAGCATTAGCAGTCCATGTATTGTCACGGCCTGGTTGAACTCCGAGCCTACTAGTATCTCCTTGTCGGGGAAGGCTAGCTGCGTCCTGAAGAGCATTGCCAGTACTCCGGCTACTAGGAAGAAGTATATGCTTGTAACCATGTAGAGTATCCCTATATCCTTGTGGTTGGTGGTGGTTAGCCACCTCTTAACCCAGCTCCACGTGGCCATGACCATCACCTCCCTGCCTTCTCCTCCAGGAACCTCTGGAACTCGTCGGGCGTGACTACCTTCAGCTTGGCAACCATGAGGCTGTGGCCTACCCCGCAGAGCTCGTAGCAGAAGATGTCATACTCCCCGGGCTCGTCGGGTGTTACGATCCAGAGGGAGTTGACGATCCCCGGTATGGCATCGACCTTGGCTCCTTTGAACTCTGGTATGCCGAAGGCGTGGAAGACGTCTTGGCTTGTTACCTTGAACTCGATCATAGTGTTGGTTGGTACAACCACCTCGTTGACCGTAGTAAATCCGCCAAGCTCCTCGGGATATTGGAACCTCCAGCCGAAGGTAAAGCCTGTGACCCATATGGTCATGTCAGGGGTCTGTGGGGTTAGCTCCACGTACTCGGTGTAGGGGAACGTGGCCACGGTGAGGCCTAGGACTATTATCCCCGTCACTACTAGGAGGTATCTGGTTGGCCCTATCTTGGCGTACCTGGTGGGGAGCCTGCCCGGGCCTGGGTAGTCCTCCCCATACTCATCCTCGTTGCTCGTCTTGTATCTGAGGAGGAAGTATACCAGGAGCATTGTTACGCCTCCCGCTAGTATGACCGCAGCGATTAGGTAGTAGTTGAATAGCATCCACCAGTACTCCTGTGGGGGTACGATTTCAGCCAAGAGCAGTGCACCCCTTCACCGTTCCCGGGTTTGACCCGTTCTAACGGGTGATGGTGTTTGCTAATACAAGAATCGACCATATTTTACACTGTAAAAATAAACAATATTCTATAATATAGGATATATACTTCATTATAGTATAAGGCTGTTAGAGGAGGCCCATCGACTCGAGCCTAGAGTACTCCGCCATGATGCACCTCCCGTAGACCACCCTAAGCCCGGCCCCCTGGGCCCTCTCCACAGCCTCTGGGGTGTGGGTGCCTGGCTGGAACCATAGTACTGGCCTTCTACCAGTCCTTCTTGCAAGCTCTATGACCTGCTCCACCACGGCCTCTGCCTCCCTCGGAGGCCTGAATACGTCTACAACATCCACGCTTCCCGCCAGCTCCTCTGGCAGGTCTAGGAGGCTGGGGTAGGCTCTCTCGCCGAGTATCTCGCTGGCTACAGGGTTTATCGGGATGATCCTGTATCCTTTTTCCTTGAGGAATGCGGGTACCCTCCCCGCATCCTTCTCGAGGCTCCTGGAGGCCCCTATGACTGCTATCACGCGGGCTTCCTTTAGGATCCTTGCCAGGTCCTCATCCCTGTACTCCATGCTCCCTACCCGCTAGTTGATGAACATTGGGAGCTTGTATGACTATGTATGTACTAGCCAACGTGTTTTTCGCATATCTTTAATAGGGGGTTCATGTATTTGATAGTTTCAAACTGTTGTGTTAACCCATATCCACTTTCCACATATATAGTAATATGTAGATATAGAGAGGTGGATAGGCCTTGTCCAAGGGTCTCGCGATCATAATGTTCTCAGGAGAGGCAGAGAAGTTCATCCCCCTCGCAGTCCTAACCCAGACAGCAGCCAACCTAGGGGTACCCGTGAGAGTATTCGTAACAGGCTACGCACTCCCATACTTCACAAAGAACAAGCCCCAGCCCAGGTTCACCAAGGAGTTCGAGGACATGGTACCAGCCCTACTGGAGGGCATGAGGAAGCTGAACATGCCCCAGTGGTACGATATACTCAAGGAGGCTAAGGAGACTGGGGATGTGAAGGTATACGTCTGTAGCCTGATGGCAGAGGTCATGGGGCTAAAGAAGGAGGACCTAGACCCTATAGTGGATGATATGGTGGGGGCAGCATTCTTCATGACCAACACCGAGGGCTACCAGGTCATATTCATATAAACAGGGGGTGAGGGTGCGGTGAGTGAGAGGATAACTGTGGACGCAAGGGGCATGGCATGCCCAGGCCCCATAACAAAGCTAGTCAGGGCCTACAGGAAGGCCAGCCCCGGGACCTTGATAGAGGTCCTAGCAACCGACCCCGGCTTCAAGCCCGATGTGGAGGCGTGGGCAAAGAGGACTGGGAATGAGATAGTCGAGCTGGCGGAGGAGAACGGGGTAATCAGGGCCGTGATAAGGGTTACCGGGAAGAAGTAGCCCCGGCCATCCAGGGGTGCTGCCTGTATGGAGAGGATCCTAGTACTAGGAGCAGGCACGGGAGGCCTAGTCGCCGCCAACCTGCTGGCCTCACACGGCTACCCAGTCACCCTGATAGAGAAGAGGGAGACCCACCTCTTCCAGCCGGGCATGCTATGGATAGCATTCCAGGGCCACAACCCATCGAGGTACACGAGGCCAGTAAAGGAGCTAATCAGGCCGGGAGTAGAGCTCGTCCACGGAGAGGTTGTGGGGATAGACCTAGGAGAGAGGCTAGTCCACCTAGCCGATGGCAGGACCTTCACCTACACAACCCTGATCATAGCACTAGGAGCCCACCTAGACTACGACTCCACTCCCGGTCACAGGGAGCTCGTCGAGAGGTACGGTGACTTCTACTCCGGGGCCAGCGCGGCGGAGAAGATGTGGAGCCACTTCAAGGAGCTAACCAGCGGCAGGCTAGTCATAGCGGCAGCCGACCCTCTGTACAAGTGTCCCCCAGCCCCACACAAGGCAGCCTTCCTAGCCGCTTACACCCTTAGGAGGATGGGCAGGCTCGGCAGCGTAGAGGTCCACTTAGCCCTTCCATTCCTACACGAGTACCCCTCCGAGGTTATTGCAAGGATCGTGGCCCCGAAGCTTGAGGAAGCCGGGGTCAGGGTCTCCACCCTGTTCACTGTTGAGAGCATAGACGTTGGGGAGGGCAAGATCTACTCCCTGGAGGGCGAGGAGCTCGACTTCAGCCTAGCAGCCGTGATCCCCGCCCATAGGGGACCCACGGTTAGGATGGAGCCGGGCGAAGTCCTCGACGAGGACGGCTTTATAAAGGTAGACAAGTACAGGCTCAACGTTGAAGGCTACGATGATGCATATGCCATTGGGGATGCCAGCAACGCGCCCACGAGCAAGACTGGCGTCACCGCCCATCTGGGCGCCGAGGTTGTTGTAGACAGGATTATGGGCTACGATTCGAGGTTCAACGGTAGGACCAACTGCCCCATCGTCGCTGACGGCACCGCCAGCTTCGTGATCAGTAGCTACGACCATCCCCCGGTACCCGTCAAGTTTACCAGGTTCAAGAGGATGCTCGAGGACCTCTTCATAGCCAGCTACTGGTCGAGCCTGATGTACCCCGAGAGGTGGGCCCCCATCTTCAGGGCATACTTTAATGCCACCGACCCGAGGGTGATAAGTGGGGGATGGTGATGCAGGCCAGGGACCCCTTGGAGATGCTTATAGAGGAGCTGGGTGACCCCGAGCTCCAGGAGTCTATAGAGAAGATGGTGAAGCTTGCTAAGGCCCTCAACAGGAGTGGCCTCCTGGACGTGCTCCTAGCCATGGCGGATGAGGAGGTCGTTGCCAGGCTCTCCAGCATGCTAGTAACAACCGGGACCATGAAGCTCGCGGACAATATAGAGGAGCTAACGAGGGCAGCGGGGGAGGTTGCCCAGGCCCTCTCAGAGCCCGTCGAGCCGGTGCCCCTCTCAGAGCTTGTCTCCAGCCTCAGAGACCCGGAGGTCCTCAGGGGGCTAGCCAGGCTCCTAAGGGTCCTCAAGGCGCTGGGGAGGGCCTAGACCCCACCCATCACCTTTATCATAAGCATTTGCACTAGTCCGGGTAAGAGGCGCATCCCCTGGAGGGGGGTGTAAACCCCCCGGTTTACATACTTGGCCGAGGCCCTATCCAGCTCATCCAAGTCGCTAGCGGTGAGCACTAGATCCACTGCACCCACATACTCCTTAACCCTCTCCACCCTCCTAAACCCGGGTATAGGTATGGCCCCCTGGTGCATGAGCCAGGCCAGCGCCACCTGGGCCATAGTTGCCCTCCTCCTCTCCGCCACCCGCTTCACAGCGTCTAGGAGGACCCTGTCACGGATGGCCCTGCGAAAGACAGGGTCAAGCCTCTGCGCCATGGCCTTGGCACTCCTCGCCCCTGCTAGGGCCCCCTTCGCCAGGGGGCTCCAGGCTATCACGCTCAAGCCTGCCTCCCTCATTACGGGTATGAGGCTGGCCTCAGGGGCCCTATAGGCTAGACTGTACTGGATCTGGTTGCTAACCGGCTCTACCGATTTAGCACACTCGAGGGCCCTCTCGAGGAGCCTTGCCGGATAATTAGAGAGGCCGTAGTAGTGGGCCAAGCCGTCCTTCACCACCCTCTCCAGGCCCCTAACGATCCTGCACACCCCTACATAGGCGGGGGGAGGCCAGTGGTGCTGGATCAGGTCTACAGTCCTGCCGAGCCTCCTATTGATACCCTCCACGCCCCTCCTCAGGCTACCCATGGTCCACCTGTACCCTGCCAGTTTACTCGCGATTATTAGGTCGACATCCCATAGGTCGCTGAGTATCCTGCCAAGGATCCTCTCAGAGTATCCAGCGCCGTAGATCTCAGCCGTGTCTAGGAAGTTGATCCCGTAGGTGATAGCGTATCCGAGGGCCCTCCTAACGTTGTCCTCAACGCCGCTACGCCACGACCACATCCTGGAGCCTGCCTGCCATAGGCCGAGGCCCAGCACGCTGACCCTGGGCCCGCCACGCCCTAGTATCTTGTACCTCAACCTTGACCCCTTTTACAGTCTTAGGGCAACACCGTGTCCCCAGGCGCCGGATACACTGTGAAGCCCTCATCGGGGTTAAGAGGGTTATAGTAGGTCATAGAGCCGCTGTGGCTCCCCGGGTTTAATATCCAGGGCTGTACTAGGGGGGATCCGGATAGCAAGCTGGGTGCCGGGCGGTGCTGCTGGGCAAGTGCAAGCCCCTGATAGGCGTTATCCACCTACCCCCACTGCCGGGGTCGCCCCGCTACATGAGGGGGCCCTATCCTAGGGTCTACGGGAGGCGGTGGGGCTTCGAGGATATACTCTCCTACGCGGTCGACGAGGCTAGGAAGTACGAGGAGGCAGGGTTTGATGCTGTTATCGTTGAGAACTATGGGGATCAGCCCTACGGGGCAAGGGCTAGCCTAGGCTCCACCGTGTCCATCGCAGTGATAGTCAGGGAGCTCAGGAGGAGTGTGGGCATACCCGTGGGCGTTAACCTGCTTAGGAATAGCGGGTATGAGGCTGTATACGCCTCGATACTCTCCGGGGCCAGCTTCCTCAGGGTGAACAACCTCTGCGAGGTCAGAGTGTCCCCAGAGGGGATCCTCTACCCCGCGGCCCACGAGATAGCCAGGGCACTCATGGAGCTGGAGGCATACGACAGCGTGGAGGCCGGCAACCTCCTGGTGCTAGCCGATGTAGGAGTGAAGCACTCCCACCCGCTCCACTGCAACTATAGCCTCGAGGAGGCGGCCAGGGAGTGCATTGAAAGGGCCGGATTCAAGGTGGGGGGCCTAGTGGTCACAGGGTCGAGGAGCGGGGATGAGCCTGGGGTCGAGGTCGCTGAGGAGGCGGCCAGGGCAGCCAAAGAGCTCAGGGTCCCGCTCATAGCTGGCAGCGGGATCAACCATGACAACCTGCCCCTCTACTGGAAGCACGTGGATGGCTTCATAGTGGGGACCTCTGTCAAGGTTGGGGGCGTGGTTGAGAACCCGGTCAGCCTAGAGAGGGCCCGGAGCCTAGTCGAGCTGGCTGAGAGGTACAGGAGGACTGGATCCTGCTAGCCCAAGGAAGTATAGGCTCCAGGCCAGCGGGCCCCCTACATCACCTGGTATGAGCGCTGTCCTGGGCGAGGGGAGGAGCCAGGGCTCCACGACCTCCACCATTATATAGTCCCCGCTGTGCCTAGCCTCGACGGCCCTGTGGAATACCCGGCCCCCGCCAGAGGATATGATAGTATATCTGCCTGGCTTAACCCTGTTGCGGGGAGTGTAGCCTCCTCCACTGGGCTCCAGCCCCCTCTCCCCCGCCACGAGGGTTGGGACTATGAGGGGCTCAAGCAGGAGGCCATCCCCATAGTCTACCACACGGCCTATAGCCGGGGGTTTTCCGGTAAGCGAGAGCGATAGCATTATGGGGCCGAGCATCTCCTCCATCCCGCTACACACGGCGGGGACACCCTCATCGAGGAGGAGGTGGAGGGCCAAGCCGGGCTCCACTCCCTCCCCCAGGAAAAGCCCGCAGTTCAACACTACGGCATTGGCGCCCGAGGCCTCGAGGACGCTCCTCACCGCCAGGTATCCCCCGAGGCTCCTTGATAGGAGATCCTCGTCTAGCCCCTCAACAGGGTAGTACTCGGCTAGGTACGTCCCTATATAGAGGCCCCCATAGCCTAGGGCTTCCCTGATTGTTTCAACAGCGTCACTAGGCTCATAGAACCGTGTATCCTCGAAAACAGAGCTATTGGCCTCATCCTCCGTGAAGCCGTAGAGGAGGACTGTCATATCCCTGACCGAGGCCCCAGCCCTTAGGCCCCGAAGCGCGTCAACCATCCAATCCTCGACAAGCCCCTCAGGGGTCGCCACGAGCAGGGCTACCCTCTTACCATTGCTACTAGCCTCAGCTATAACGTCCAGAGCCCCACCCAGAGCCCCAGAACCTTGCAGGACCATCACAGCCCCGCCCTCCACATGCGGTTGGTTGAGGATCTCCACAGCGGCATCAGAGCCCTCCTGCGTTGCTAGAAGTAGAACAACATACCTGGCCCTACTTGGCCCTGTACCCGGCTTGAGGCCGTATAACGATGCAGCCTCCAGCAGCTTGTCATTGCCCCCGATAAGCTCAACCCTGACACCCAACCTTCCAGCCCCCATGAAGCCCCTTTAGGCGGACTAGATCCCCTGGGGGATTATATGGCGGGGATTTATACTACGGCCATGTCTTAGGGTAGTGGTGGTGGGGAGTAGAACCCGGACTGGCCGAGGCTGGGCCGATGAAGAATCCTAGTCCAACCGACCAGGCTAGCGCAGCTATACTCCTCGCCATCATCCTGCTCGCTGCACTGGGGGTGGCCATAGCCTCGCCCCAGAGCGGGGCTCCAAGCATGGTTCTGGTTAGATGCGACGCCTCAACGTATCTAATACCCACGCCCAAGGGGACTTTTATAGTGGTCGAGTTCACTCATAGCGTCCATAAGACTCCTGAGATCGACGTGGTTTCTCCTGGATCCATTATGAGGATCAGGGCTATCGCCTTCCAGGAGTATGGAGCGGGCGTGCCTGAGGGCCCCCAGGCTATAGGCGGCTCGTTGGAGGATACAAGTGGCGATTTCATAGTCTACCAGGGCGGTAATGGAGCCCTAGCAGGGTCCATATACTACAATCTGGGGGATGTAATCGACCCGAACATTTCAATAGCTGGCATACCGGTTTCCAGCGGGGACTGTGGTAGTATAGAAATCAAGGCTGTGGAGGGCCCTGGTTGATATAAAGTTAGGGTTCGAATGCGGGGTTATTCCCGCGGGATGGGCTACTTCCTCCTCCTCGTCTTGACCGTTGCTACAGGCTTCGCCTCGCCGGGTCTGGTTAGGCTCTTCGCGGCGCTAGCAGCGGCCTCTAGGAAAGCCTGTATCTCTTCCCTGGTGTGGGCGGTTGACAGATGGATCCTCTTTGAGGGGTTGGGGCTGTAGAGGATGCCCCTATGCCACATCTCCCTGTTGAACAGTTCGTACATGGCCTTGTCGACCCTGGCCACGTCTTCTAGGTTCCTGGGCTGCTCCTCTATCCCGAAGTATATCGTTGTTATGCTCCTGTAGTTGGCTACGAACGCTGTTATACCAGCATCGCCCAGTATCTCCCTTAGCCCGTTGGCCAGCTCCTCCCCCCTCCTGGCCGCTTCCAGGTCGGCCCTAGTCTTAACGATCTTCTCCAGCGCCGCCTTTCCCGCGGCCATGGCTACAGGGTGGGCGCTGTATGTGCCCGAGGTCCTGACGAGGCCCTCGGTTACAAGGTCAAGAATCTGCCTTCTCCCTGTTACCGCTGCCACGGGGTAGCCGTTGGCCATTGCCTTGCCTATCGTGGTTAGGTCTGGCCTTATCCCTAGCTCCTCCTGGAGGCCGTGTATGTTATGCCTGAAGGCTGTCACGATCTCGTCGAGTATGAGGAGGGCGCCGTGGGTCTTGGCGAGCCTCTCCACTGCCTTAATGAACCTTGGCTCCGCGGGGACTACCCCCATACTGTGGGCCACCGGCTCTAGTATTATGGCTGCCACCTCCTCACCATGCCTATCCATGTAGTCCTCCAGCGCCTCTACATCATTGTAGGGTAACACGTCTATGGTCTCGAGGACCTTACCCGGCACCCCGTCAGTCTCCGGTATCTTGCCCCTAGCCAGGGGCGTGGAGACGTTGATCAGCGCATAGTCGTGCCATCCATGGTAGTTGCCCTCGAACTTGAGTATCTTAGTCCTTCCAGTGTAGGCCCTCGCAAGCCTAAAGGCTACCATGACTGCCTCTGAGCCGGAGTTAGTGAAGACGATCTTCTCCGCGGAGGGTATGAGGTCCACGATCATCCTAGCATACTCGACCTCTACATCAGTGACGCCAGCACCGTGGAGGTCCAGGAGGCTAGCCTCGGCTATGGCAGCTTCAACCACGTCCGGGTCGGTGTGGCCTAGGAGTATAGCGCCGAAGGCCATGTGGTAGTCGAGGAACTCCCTGCCATCGATGGTCTTCAGCCTCGCTCCCTTCGCTGACTTGACCACTAGGGGCCCCCACTTGTGGAAGGCCCTCCTCAACGCCCCTGGGGCTCCCCCTGGGAAGAGCCCCAGGGCCTCCCTATAGTACTCCCCGGGCTCCAACCCTCACCGCCATCACGCATCTGGCCCTCATGCTAGTCATACCCGGGGTCATAGATTAGCAATCAGTATCCATATATGAGAAATCACATACTTATATAAAACCATCCCGAGGCCGACCCATCGAGGGGGGTGCTTAGCGTGGGAACTGATGCCGAGAAGAAGCTTAAAGCACTCCTCTTCGAGAGGGGAAAGACGGGTAAAGGCAAGAAGGCTATTTACGCAATTGCAGCGTTCTTTGCCTTCCTCGAGATATTCTACATTCTCCCCTTCAACGAGACCCTCTTCAGGTTCTTCAGGAACCTCGGGTGGACCAGCGAGCTCTTCCTCAAACCAGAGATCTTTAACCAGCTATACCCCGCTAAGGCAATAGTGCTGGCAATAATAGTGGGGACAGCATTCCTCCTCTACCCCCTCAGAAGGACGGAGAAGTACCTCAAAGACGAGATCCCATGGTACGACTGGGTGCTAGCCTTCATAGGCTTCCTGCTCCCCCTCTACATAGTGTACCTGTACATGAAGTACGAGAGCGTGGAGTCCGCCATAGAGAGGGCAACCCTAGCCAACACCCTCATCATAGTATTCATAATAGCATTCATCGCAGAGGCAACAAGGAGGGCAATGGGATGGGTCCTACCCATGATCATGATTGTATTCTCGCTCTACGGCTTCTTCTACGCCTACACGACCAGGCCAACAGTAGGAGTAGAGGAGGGCCAGTGGGTGAGGAGGCTCCTCAACCTCTTCATAGCACAGAACACAGGCTTCCTCGGGATACCACTGGAGGTCATGGTAACCTACGTCTTCATATTCCTCTTCTTCAGCAGCATCCTGGATAGGCTGGGAATAGGAAAGTACATAACAGACCTAATCCTCTCACTTGTCGGAAAGAAGCCCGGAGGCCCGGCCAAGGTTGCAGTAGTCTCAAGCGCACTCATGGGCACGATATCTGGCAGCAGCGTGGCTAATACCCTAACGACGGGGACATTCACGATCCCCACAATGAAGAGGGCAGGGTTCCCCCCGGAGGTTGCAGGGGCCATAGAGCCGGTAGCCTCCACCGGGGGCCAGCTAATGCCTCCCATAATGGGTGCGGCGGCCTTCATAATGGCCGAGTTCATTGGCAGGCCCTACAGGGATATCATAATAGCGGCGTCGCTACCAGCAGTCATATACTTCTACAGTATCTACGTCTTCGTCGATAAGAAGGCAAAGGCCCTGGGAGTAAGGGGGATGACGGATGAGGAGCTACCCAACTTCAAAGAGCTTGTAAAGAAGATCTACATGGTACTCCCCATACCAATAATTGTATTCACCCTACTCAAGCTGGAGCCCCAAGACGCCGTTATGGCAGCTGTTAGCTCCGCCGTAATCATAGGCTGGATAGGCTCCGAGGGGCTTAAGGAGCCAGTGAAGCTGGGCCTTATACTCGCTGTGGCCGCTATTATAGGGATAGTGGCCCAGATAGGAGGGCTAGGAGTCGCTACAGGCCTCTTCGTGGCGGGCGTGTTCTCGATAATTCTAGGCATAATAGCGGTCTATATAGACCGTGGGGCGAAATACGTTGCTGATGCGCTCATCGGTGCGGTGGATCAGACACTGAGGAATAGCGTGCCGGTCTTCCTTGCCGCCGCGGTGGCTAGCGTTATACAGGCTATGATAACGTTCACAGGCCTAGACACCAAGCTGGCCCACCTGCTCCTGTCCGCCAGCATGGGCAACCTCTACCTGCTACTGGTGATGACCGCCGTATTCTCGATAATACTAGGCATGGGCGTCCCTACAACGGCGAACTACATTATAACAGCGACGATACTAGCACCCGCTATAGTAT
>JALUDK010000192.1 GCA_027044005.1 Acidilobaceae archaeon
GGTTAGCGATGATGCCAGTAGCCTGGAGAGGACCTGGAGGCTGCATGAGGCCTACGGCGACAGGGTTGTACCCTGCGGCGGGTATCACCCGTGGAACCTCAAGGAGGGGGGTAGCGTGGAGGCTGCTAGGGAGGCTGCTAGGCTTGCTGAGAGGCTTGGCGTAGCGTGTATCGGGGAGGTCGGGCTTGATAGGAAGTTCCTGCCCGGGGAGACGTGGGGGTTGCAGGTTGAGGTGTACAAGCTCTTTATAGGCATCGCCAGGGAGCTGGGGGCTATGCTCAATATACACGCCCCCGGGGCGTGGAGGGATGCCCTGGAGATGGCTGTTGAGGGCGGGGTTGAGAGGGGTATGCTCCACTGGTACACGGGGCCCCAGGACCTTATAGGGCGCATAGCTGAGGCTGGGTTCTATGTCTCGATAAACCCTGCAATAAGGATCCAGGAGAAGCATAGGAGGATAGCCAGCGTGGCCCCCCTGGAGGTTCTCGTGTTCGAGAGCGACTCTCCCTATAATTATAGGGGGTTGAGGCTGAGCCCCCTCATGGTTAGGGGTTCGATGGAGCTTGTGGCTAGTATAAAGGGTGTTAGCCTGGAGGCTGTTATGGAGAGGGCGTATACTAATAGTAGGAGGCTCCTCGGCCTGGGCTAGCCCGCCAGCTTTATGTCTAGGAGCTTTACCTCGACAACGTACTCTCCTGCTTGCAGGGTTAGAGTCGCCTTATAGTATGGCGAGATCACCAGGCCATCCAGGTTTACCAGGTCTATCGTGTACTCCGGCATGCCCCACACGGTGGGGCTGAAGAGCGGGTTCAGTGGGACCAGGTTGAGCGTGACCCCACGGGTTGTGCCCCATGGAGCCTCCACGTCTCCCGGTATTACCCCTATATCGACTAGCTGGCTGGGCTGGCCCCCGCGGGGGCTTGTTAGTGCGTTCCAATCTATGTCGAGTTCGTCGGTGAGGTAGTATATTATGTAGGCTGGCCCGACGCCTGCCGCGGCCCCAGCCTCCGCCTCCTGGCCCGCTAGCCTCAGGTATATGCTCGTCTTGAAGAAGGGCTCGTAGGCCTGGGGGTTCTCCTCGCTCCTAGTACCGTTGGGGTACACCCTGTAGGCCTCCTCCAGGAGCTCGTCGCTGTACCTGTACTCTAGCTTGTAGAGTAGGGTGCCGTTGCTTGCGTACGCCTCCACGACTCCGCTCCGCCCGGCAGGGTCGTTGTTGACCTTGAATAGGGTCTTGGTCCCGTTGTAGTTTACCTCATACTCTATATAGGAGACCCTGTCTAGGACCTCTCCCAGCTTGAGGGCCCCAGTCTCGCTGAGCTTCTCGACGGGGCCCACGTAGGAGAAGTATACGTACGCCCCTATCGAGCCCGATACCAGCGTGATTATGAATAACGCGATAATCAGGTTCTTAGCCGTCAGCGCCACACCCTTCCCCCAGAGGCCGGGCTAGATGAGGGTTAGAATTTAAAACCATAGAGCCCCCAAGCCGCCTGCTGGGGTGGATCAAGGGGTTGACGCTCGGACTGGACAAGGGGACCAACGCACAGGGCCATATGGGGTGGATTAGTGTTAGGTGCAGGATCTGTGGGAGGCACCTGAGCCTGACTGGCAACTACCCGGGGACAAGGCAGTTCATAGTTGTCTATGCATGTCCCAAGTGCGCCCGTGATTATGATGCCTACTTCTGCCACGCAGATGCTAGGAAGGTAAAGTACACCTGCCCCTATTGTGGGGGCCCGCTGAAGCCGCTCACACCGATACCAGCGGAGAGGTAGCATGCCGGCGGTGGAGGAGCACTACCCGGAGAACCATATAAGGGTTCTCAGGATACTCCTAGGCGACCGTATAGTCTACTCCATAGACCACTACGCCAGGCTAAACGGGGAGCCCGGGGACTGCGAGGGCCCCGGGATTGGGAGCTATAGGCTCTGCTACAAGAGGCTGGGCAAGTGCACAGCGGTGATAGCGGTAACCCCGGCTGGGGCTGAACTCGTGAACCTGAGGCTGGAGACTGGGCCTGAGGGCGATCCGGGCCCCGTGGAGGCTAGGAGGATCTGCGTGGAGGAGGCTGGGAGGATCCTTGAGGGTATGCTCGCTCCTCAGCGGGGGTAAGGATAGCAACTATGCCCTCTACAGGGCCCTTAGGGAGGGCCACGAGCCGGTGTGCATACTCGTTGCTAGGCCCAGGGCTAGGGATAGCTGGATGTTCCACGTGCCCAACGTGGAGCTAGCTCTTCTCCAGGCCGAGGCTATGGGACTCAGGCACATTGCCAGGATGGTGGAGGTGAGCGGGGTCAAGGAGAGGGAAGTGGAGGAGCTGTGGAGGGCCCTAGAGAGGCTCCACGGCGAGGTAGGGTTCGAGATGATAACCGTGGGGGCGCTGGCAAGCAGGTACCAGTACAAGAGGATCGAGAGGATCGCCAGGGCCCTAGGCGTGGAGGTCTACGCCCCAGCCTGGCTAATGGACCAGGAGGAGTACCTGAGGAGGCTCGTCGACGAGGGGATCAGGTTCGTGATCACCAGGATCTCCACCATGGGGCTACCCCACAAGCTCCTAGGAGCCCCTATAGGCCCCGTGGAGGTGGAGGTGATAATAGAGGCGGCTAGGAGGTACGGGTTCAACCCCGCCTTTGAGGGGGGCGAGGCTGAGACTCTTGTCGTCGATGCACCCCATTATAGGGCCCGGCTAGGGCTGAAGGCGACCCCTAGGGTGCTTGGCGACTTCGAGGCCGAGCTTGTCATAGAGGATGCTTGGCTGGAGTGGAAGGAGCGGCTTGCTAGTTCCCCTTGAGCGCCGCTTTGAGTGCTAGTATCCTCCTCTCTATATACTCCAGGGCGTAGTCCCTGTCGACCTCCACCATGACCTCGTCCCCGAATTTTAGGTAGATCCTCGAGGCCCTGCCCTCCTCGATCAGCTTCCTTGCCTCCTCCATCTCCCTTAGCCTGGCCTCTAGCTCCATCTTTGTAGGAGCCTGCATCGCTGTGGCACCCCCTCGTGGGGTCGTGTTGAAAGAGGAGGGGTGGGGCTAGGCCCCCTGCTGGCCCTGCTGGGTCTTCTCTAGTATCTCCCTTATCCTGGCGTTTACCTCCTCCAGCTTCCTCCTCAGGTCTAGCCTTAGCCTCTCTAGGCTCTCGATCCTCTGGTTTATCAGCTCCTTGGCATCGTCTATGCTAGCCTCCACGCTCAGCCTGCCGCCCACGCCCATGATTACGTGCTCTGTGTCCACTACCTTTGCCCGTATGAAGTTCCCGGCCCCTATGGGTACTAGCACCACCTTGTCGCTGCCCCTCTGCTTTATGTAGTCCAGGGTCTCCAGCACGGTGGCTAGGTCTAGCACGGTGGCGTCTATTGTGGCTATCTGCTGCCTTATGCTCTCGGCCTGGCCGAAGAGGGTCCTGAGCTCCTCCTCCAGCCTGTCTACCGCGGGTGCCTTCTCCTCTGCCATCCCTGGGTCACCCCCGGGTTTATATACTATATATTCCTATAATATTTAACCATTTGGCTATTATAGTATAATCCAAATTATTATAAGAGAGGTACGGGAACCCCTACTCCTTGTGGTCTGCTAGTGGTGCTGCACGGCCTCGCCGGCTAGCCTCGCCTCCTGTTGCCTCTCCCTTGCCAGGGCAGCGGCTAGGCTGTGCATCGTGTATATCCTGACGAAGCCCTCTGCCTCCTCGCCGGTTGGGTACCAGCCTGTGTTGTAGTCTATCGCCTCCTTGCTGTAGCTGGAGTAGGGGCTCTTCCTACCTACTATGCTTAGGCTTCCCTTGTAGATCTTAACCCTGACTGTCCCTGTTATGCTCTTATTCATGCTGTCTATTGCCGCCTCTAGGTGGCTCCTGAGGGGCTCTATCCAGAGGCCTTGGTATACTAGGTCGCTCCACTCCCTGTCTAGTAGCCTCTTGAACCTCAGCTCTCTGGGTGTTAGTATGTGCTTCTCTAGGTCCTTGTGGGCGTTTATGAGGACCATTGCCGCTGGGGCTTCATATACCTCCCTCGACTTGAGCCCTACTACCCTGTTCTCTATGTGGTCTATTCTACCGTAGCCGTGTGCACCTGCCTCCTTGTTTAGCTTCTCCACTATGTGGTGGAGTGGCATGTACTCGCCGTTGACTGCGACTGGTACTCCCTCCTGGAACTCTATCTCTAGGTATAGCGGCGTGTCTGGCGCCTT
>JALUDK010000193.1 GCA_027044005.1 Acidilobaceae archaeon
ATCCGCCTCATCCAGGACCTTGTAGGTCTTCTTCCCCTCCATCCTGGGGTTGCCGGACAGCCCCACGGGCTCCAGCGTGTCGGTGTAGACCAGCATGGGGGCGTTGGTGTACCTCCTAAGGTAATCCTCATCGTAGAGGCCGTCCCTTAGGATCACGTGTAGTATAGCAAGGGCGGCGGCCAGGTCAGTGCCCGGCGGGATCAGGTAGTACCTGTCCGCCAGCGCGGTTAGCCTTGAGCGCCTAACATCGAAAGCTATGATCCTCATCCCCCTCCTTCTCCCCTCAGCGAACATCTTGGTCCAGGGAGCCGCTACAATCCCCTCAACCGGGTTCCTGCCCATGAATACCACTAGCCTGGCGTTCTCGTAGTCCGGCCTGAAGCCCCCGGGCCCGATCAGCTTGCCGAACACCCACCAGGAGGCATAGTCTATCGCAGTATGGCAGGTGTCGCAGTGCTTGGTAACGTTGGGTACCCCCACTATATTCTTGAAGAACTCCTTTACAATGCCAGACTCGCAACCCTGGTGAGAGAAGACTATAACCTCGCCCGGCTCGACCTCCCTCAACCAGGAGGCAAGCGTGTCTAGGGCCTCGCTCCAGCTGATCTCCCTGAAGGAGCCGGATCCCCTCTCCCCCTCCCTTGCTAGGGGCGCCCTGATCCTCTCCTTGAGCGTGCGGGCCTCGAATATCGTGTGGGGCCTCCCGCAGCAGGCGTACTGGCTATCGTTGGCCCCATCGGTATTATACATGACCGTTAGGATCCTGTCACCCTCCACCTTGACCTTGATGGGGCACTTCTGGCCGCATATGAAGCAGGCGCTCCTATAGAGCCTCGCCCCGGCCCTCTCGCCTTGCTGGAGCATATATGTAGCCTGCCCCGGCTTGTGGGCTGGCTTCTCTATGAGGGTGTGTAGGGCTCCTCCTGGTACTGTGGCTACCAGCCCCGATGCTATCGCTGCCTTGAGGAAGTCTCGCCTGGATATCTTCATTACACGCTACACCCATAAACATATATCTTCATATGTAAATATAATCTGGGTTATCACATACTTTGACAGAGACAAAAGGATACCAACACAATATACGATAAGAAATATAGGTAGTATACACCCTATGGCTATACGAGTAAACACAAATACCCAGGGAGGGGCCTAGAGGGGATTGAAGCGAGCAGAAGCCGGCCCGGCGGCTATAATACTACTTGTACTCCTAGCAATACTGGCACCAAACCCAGCCCCCGCGGAATCCAGCGGCGCGACGGCGGTACTATACAGCAACGACACGGTAACCCTCACTATCAAGGCCCGCATCAAGCCACTATCAACCCCAGATAGCGTGAGGATAATAGCGGAGGTCAGAGACGGCACCCTCATCAAGCAGAACACCAGCAACCCCCCGATAATACACTCGGGTAGGCTAAGCCTGGATGCGTACACCTACAAGCAGGGCGACAAGCTAAGCGGCACGCTATATGCAGAGGTGAAGGGTGGGGTAGCAAGCTTCCTAGGCGCATCAAGGATATCCATAAACTTCACCGGAGAGGACAATGGGGAGACGGTAGAGTCGATAGCAAGCATAGTACTAGAGGACACCAGTAGTAGCGCAGGAGAGCTCAGGAAGGCGTTATCCAGGATAGAGGACAGGATAAGAGGGGTCAAGATCGAGGTACTCGAGGCCGAGTCCTACGGTGGCTCCCTCGAGGCCAAGGTCAAAGTAGAGGCGGGCAAGAAAGTAGCCCTGTCCACAGGGATACTAAACATCATCCCCCTCGACTTATCCACCCTACTACTCATAACAATATACAGCCCCCCACACGACTACCAGCTCACACTAACAGTTAAGCCAGGCGAACCCACACAATACCTACTAGAAATACTACTAGAGGCAAACCTAGCCGAAACACTAAGATACATAGCAGAGATGAACAAGCCACCACCAGAGGCGCTAGAGCGGGTAGCCAGCTCGGGAGTACCACAAGCCGGAATACTAGTGAAGGTGGATGAGGCAGTAGCCACCGGGCTAGAGGAGCTCGCCTCGAGAATAGAACAAGGCACAGGGGCCACAATAAAAGTCATAGGCAGGAGCGATTACACGTTAGTCTTAAAACTTGAGAATATTAAGATAAAGGGGGCAGCCAACCCGCTGGAGACGCTGGCCACGCTTAGGGACATAATAGAGGGGGCCCTACGCTCGAGCCTAGGAGGCAACGTGGCAGAAAAGTTCCTCGACATGAATATCAGGCTAATCCCGGGAGACGATGGCATAACCGAGATACAGCCGGACTACACAACCTTCAGGAACCTAGACACAGTTAAGGTAGAGTACAGGAAAACGCTAGACACAACCCTAGGCGTGGCTATCGGCCTAGTAGCTATGGCAGCCATACTAGCACTCGCATGGAGACTTAAGCGGCGGTAAGACCATTGGATGCCAAGGAGGGTGGGGATGAGGAGACGGGATTAGCACGACCCCCCGGGGGATGGTGGCACAGCCGAGCTCCGACCCCACCAATAAAGGCTTTACCCCCCGGGAGCTACACTCACTGATTCCTGGGAGGCACGTATTATGACAAGGAGAAAGCTCCTAGCAGCGGCCCTCATCCTGGTATTCCTGGTTATTATACCGCTGGGCGTCGCCTATTCCTCCCTACACCCCGAGAGGTGCCAGTCGAGCGCGACGCCCGAGAGTATGGGCCTGGAGTATAGTACCTTCACCGTGAAGACTAGGGATGGGGTGGAGATCAGCGGGTGGCATATACCCGGTGACGAGGATACCCTCTTCATAGTGATGCACGGCTACACGTCGTGCAAGGCGGACGAGAGGCTACTACGCCTCGCCAGGGAGCTGAACAGCAGGGGCTACCCGGTAGTCATGTTCGACTTCAGAGGCCACGGCGAGAGCGGGGGTACAACTACCATAGGCCCAAGGGAGGTCCTAGACCTGGAGGCGGTGCTAGACTACGCCTCATCGCTGGGCTACGAGGAGATCGTGCTAGTAGGCTACAGCATGGGGGCAGCGGTCGCCATAGTAGCCGGGTCCAGCGACGACCGGGTCTCGGCCATCGTCGCTGACAGTCCATACTATAGCCTAGACCAGGTTATACCGAGGTGGATAGGATCCCAGACCCCCCTGCCAGCGGCCTACGGCTACCTCATAGGCCTCTACGGCGGGCTCCTGGCCGGGGTTAACACCAGTTTCGGCCCAGCCTACGTGGATAGGGTGGATAAGCCTCTACTAGTATTCTATGGCGGTCTGGACCCGCTACTGACCCTCAACGAGGCAATGGATATCGCGGGGAAGAGCCCCTGCGGCAAGCTTGTCGCGGCCAGCGACGCGGGGCACGTTGAGATAGCCGAGCGCCTTGGCCTAGACAAGTATGTGGACGAGATAGAGTACGTGGTGGACGAGGTGGAGTGCTCCGAATGACCTGTAACACAGGCATCAAGACAGCAGGCGCAATCATAACAGCCTCCCTACTATCACTAGGGCTACTAGCCCTACTAAGCCAAGGCACAAGCCCTGCATCCAGGATACTAGCAGTAGCACTAACAGTCATAGCACTAGCCGGGGCATACTACACACTAACCTCAACCATATGGATGGCCCGAGGCCTAAACATGATTTGCAGTAGGTGCAGGCCGAGGATACACCCGTGGATACAGGCTGCATCATGCAGGGAAGGCGGGAGGATCTTATGCTACTCCAACGTGACAAAGAGCATCTACACCGCGGAGGGCGAGGTGGAGGAGGCGGAGGGGATACCGGGGATGCACTGTGCATGGGCCATAGAGGCGGAGCCGGCCGGGGAGGATATGTACAAGGGCGTCTTCCTGGTTAGGGGTGGTGGAGTCTACAGGGTTAGGGGTGTGCTGAGGGTTAGCAGGATCCAGGATTAATACCAGCCCCGCCCACTCAAGCCAGCGGTGCCCAACGAGTTGCAGCCAGTAAGGGGAGCCAGCATAGTAGCCGCCGCCTACCTCCTCCTAATAACAATCCTGGTTCCCTACTCGCTATACACATACACGCCGCACAGGGCCATGGTTCTAGACATCAACGGGGACCCGATCCTCTATAGCGAGGATTGGATCGTTGTCTCTAACATGTCGGGCACGTGGATAAAGGGTCCTAATGGATGGGTGAGGGAGGGGTATAGAGCGGTTGATGC
>JALUDK010000194.1 GCA_027044005.1 Acidilobaceae archaeon
AGGCCGTAACGGGGCCGGGAAGACGAGCCTACTCAAGGCGATAAGTGGCTTGGTGAAGCCCAGCAGGGGCAGGGTGATCGTGGATGGCGTTGATGTGACCCAGGCTGAGCCTAGCAGGAGGGGCCTAGGGGTCGTGCTCCAGGGCTCTCCACTCCTACCCACGCCAACAGTGCTAGACCACATTATGCTCCCCCTGCTAGCCCAGGGCGTTAGAGGGGCAGAGGCCAGGGCAAAGGCGGCTAGCATAGCATCCCTGGCAGGGGTAGAGCACCTGCTGTACAGGAAGCCCTGGAGCCTTAGTGGGGGAGAGAGGCAGAGGGTCGCGATCGCCACAGCCCTGGCAGGGGGCGCCAGGAACCTGGTTTTGGATGAACCCTTCTCCAACATCGACCCGGAGTATAGGCAGGAGCTCTACTCGCTCATCCACAGGCTGCGGGGCCGGGGCTACACGATACTGGTTGCAACCCACATATTAGATGACCTGGTCTACACATCCGACACGGTATGGGTGATGGACGAGGGCAGGATCGTGGCCCACGGCCCCCCATGGAGCCTCCTAACGGAGCCCGGCCCTGCCTCCACCATCCTAAAGCCCCCACTAACTGCGACAGTAGACTGCGGCAAGCTCAGCATATGCAAGGAGCTCGGTCTCGAGGGCAGGGCCAGCATACACTATAGCATGCTCCAGGCGGTAAAGGCGAGTCAAGGCCCAAGGCTGCTTGGCGTGACGATGTTCAACGGCGACAGGGTTGGCATCGTGGATTTGGGCGGCACCATACTCTACGCACTGGCCCCCAGGGATGTGGAGCCCGGTGACCACGTCTCCCTCGTCCCGGCAGCCAGGGTGGTTGAGAGTTGAAGAGGATAGCAGCCCTAGCGGTCCTCGCCCTAGCGGTGGCACTGGCCCTGGCCCAGCCATGGGGCGGGGCCGGGACTAGGATCCTAGTATTCGCGGACAGGACCCTCCAGCCGCCGCTGGAGGAGCTGGCTAGGATGTATGTGGAGGACAAGGCCAGGGAGGGTGTTGACGTTAACGTCACCTTCATCTATGGGAGTAGCGGCTACGTGTTGTCCCAGCTCGAGATCCAGGGGCGCGGGGACGTTTACGTGGCTGATGACAAGCACTTCGCCCTGGTTGGCGTTGAGAAGGGGCTCCTATACCCTAAGACCTTGGAGACCATAGGCTACCTACGCCTGGTACTGGTCGTCGGGGAGGGTAATCCGAAGGGTATAACCTCCGTGGAGGACGCGTTGGAGAGGAGTGATGTGACGATTGCTATCGGGAACCCCGAGCACGTCTCCGCCGGTGTTCTAGCGAAGAGGGTCCTAGAGAAGGCGGGCCTGTGGGATAGGGTGGAGGACCTGGTTGGCAGCGGGAGGATCGTGATGGTTAAGAGTGCGTCGGAGGCCGCATCGTACGTCATGATGGGCCTGGTGGATGCCGCTATAACATTCAATATCTACGTAACGCTGAACCCGGACAGGTTAGACGCCGTGGATGACCCTATACTGGCAAGCCTCAGGGCCCCAGTCGTGGTCGCACTCCCCCGGGGTGCCAGCGAGGCGGGAGTCGGATTCTACAACTACATCCTAGAGAATAGGGAGGTCTTCTACAAGTACGGGGTAGAGCCTGCTGGGGGCTGAAGGGCGTGGAGAAGCCAAGCCCTCTAGCCATTGTAGTTGCTGGGCTAGCGATGCTAACCCTAACCGTGGCCCTGGCCCCCGCTACAGTCGCGAGCCCCGGTGCGGTCGCCGAGGTGCTGGGTGAGGCTAGGTTCCAGAGGGCCCTCCTCCTATCCCTGGCGACGGCCACGATCTCGGCATCGATAGCGGTGCTCCTCTCCATACCTGTAGCCTACTACGTGTCGAGGAGGAGTAGCTCCCTGGCAAGGCTTGTATCGTCCCTCCACCTCCTCTTCCTAGGCCTCCCACCGGTGGGGCTGGGGGTCAGCATACTGATACTCCTACGCCATCTACCCCCATTCACCCTAGTAGAGGAGAGCATAGGCATACTATTCACCCTAAAGGCGGTGATAGTAGCGCAGGCAGCCGTGGTGGCCCCTCTGGCTATATCGCTCCTAACCAGCGTATTCTCCTACATCCCCCGTACCCTAGACGAGCTGGCCAGCCTCTACGGCCTCCAGGGCACGGGGCTCCTAGCCAGGATACTCCTGCCAGTAGCCCTACCGGGCATCGCGGGGGCCTGGGTGCTATCCCTCTTCAGGGCCATAGGCGAATTTGGCGCGACGCTTGTGCTAGCTGGGAACACTCCGGGGTACACCGAGACCCTGCCACTCGCGATCTATAACATGATCTCGGTTGCAGACGTGGAGGCGGCGGGTGCCCTCCTACTCGTGACAGTTGGCCTGGGAGTGGTGCTCCTCCTCATATACACGAGGCTACAGGCTGTATTGTCTAGGAGGCTCGAGGCGCTGGGCTGGGGATAAGGAGCCTAGCGTTAGGGGGCTCCCCAGGGGCGGAAGGTTTACTTCATTCCCCCCGGGAAGGGTCAGCGCTGGAACGCTCGGTCACAGCCCATAGAGGGGCCCTACTTCCTGCCCGGCCTGGTTACCTCCTCCC
Organism: Acidilobaceae archaeon; assembly: GCA_027044005.1. Lineage (GTDB taxonomy): Archaea > Thermoproteota > Thermoprotei_A > Sulfolobales > Acidilobaceae > S012-22. Next base: position 2,581 of record JALUDK010000194.1, read on the forward strand.
TAACCGCCTCCATGGTCCTCATCGTCTTCCATAGGGTGGGGTGTATCCATAGGATCCACGCTGGGAGGTTCTTGAGGAAGTCGTAAGCCTCCTCCCATCCCTCGAGGTCTAGCTTGGCAGCCAGCTCCTCCAGCGTCATCTCGGTGTGCACATACCTCTGTAGGGTCTCTAGGACCTCCTCTGTGATCTCGATCTCCTTTGAGCCAGCCTTGACCCGGTAGATTCCCTCCCTGACCATATCCTAATCCCTTGGCTCCACCTGTGACAGGCGGGTTTTATAAGGGTTGCCTGGTGGGGCCGCCGGGATTTGAACCCGGGACCACCAGCGATCCGGACGCCCCTGGCCGTGGGGATACGTTCCCCAGGCTGGCATCCTAGCCAGGCTAGACGACGGCCCCTCCACACGGCCCCATTACTGATTACTACCGCGCAACCGGGGATTTAAAGTTTTGCCCGGCGCCTCTCAGGCCTTATCTGATTACGAATATCCATATGGTATGGGTTGTTCACTATAGCGGGGCTCCGGGGTTGCTGGTAGGGTATTACGTACGGGGTGGTTAAATATAAGGTATGAGGCCCTATGTTACCTATTCAATAAATATGTATACGGGAGGCGGTACTACCGGGTTCCCACCGTCCCACAGAGGTGGAACTAGTGGGTCTAAACAGTAATGGAGTCGGGATAATCGCTGCTGTATGCAGCTGCGGCTTCAAGCTCTACTGGTACGCGATAGGGGAGAAGTCTAATAAGACTAAGTTCATCGGGCCCCCCACGCCCCAGAAGATATTGTACCAGTTCGACGTGGAGAAGCAGAACAGATGCCCAATGTGCGGCAGGGAGCTGAAGAGGAGGCCCGTTGGCATATACTTCATGAGCAGGCGGGAGTTCGAGGAGAGGTACGTAGTAGGCAGGTACAGGATCTACAGCAGGAAGTCGCTGGTCGAGGAGCACATGCGCGAGTCAGTCACCGCCGGCGTGGGCGTAGACACGGCAGTGCTAGACCGCCAGGAGGCCGTGAATACCCACTAGGGCTGCCCTAACACCCTCCACACTACACTCTTTCTTGTACCAAGACAACACCCTCCTGAGCCCAGCCTCCATGCTAAGCAGGCCCAGGTGCACCAGGGCAGATGCGATCTTAGCCAGGTTGCCACAGCCCCTAGAGGCGGAGTCAAAGTCAACAACAACGGCCCTAGGACTGGGTGTGGGCGTGTAGAACACGTTCCACCAGGGCCTATGGAGCTCGTGGTGCAGGATCCCAGCCAAGTCCAGGGCCGCGGCAGCCTCCAGCATACCCAGCACCGCCCAAGCGGGCAGGCGGCCGGCATCCTCGAGTACCTCGGCCAGGCTAGGCCCGGGCAGGTAATCCATGACAATGAAGTCGCGGGACCACGAGTAGACCCTAGGAGCCACCCCCGCCCTAGATGCTATGGAGAGGAGCCTAGCCTCGCCAGCAAGGCTATCCCGCCTACCACCGGGCCTCCTCGACTTCACCGCCACGTAAACCCCCCGGTATACGGCGGCGAAGACTGTGGAGGAGTGCCCCTTACCCAAGGCACCAACCCCCCCAGGGAGGGTCAC
>JALUDK010000195.1 GCA_027044005.1 Acidilobaceae archaeon
GTGACTGTTATGACCTTGTACCCCTTCTCCTTGAGTAGTAGGAGGATGGCTGACGTGTCTAGGCCTCCGGAGTATGCTAGTACAACCTTCACTCTAAGCGGCACCCCTCGGGTTGTAGGGGTTGCCGGGGTACAGGGTGTATAAGGAAGTGTATCCACGTGTAACCTGCCGGGGGCTCCTAGTTACCCTCGTTACAATGCCTCTCATAGCCCGGGAGGGGTTGAGGCTCCCTTGTCGGCACTGGGTCTCTGGCCATCCTACAGTACATTCTCCAGGCTAGGTCCTCCTGTAGCCTCCAGTCCCCCTCGAAGACGCCCCTGCCTAGGAGGCGTAGCACCGCCTTCTTGTATAGTGGGTGGAGGGGCCTTGGCCTAGCCCTTGCTAGGGGTGTACCGGGGAGGGGTAGGAAGTGGTGGAGCCTCATCTTGGCCCCCATATCGGCCAGCCTATACATGACCTCCACGGTAGCCTCTACATCCTCCTCCTGCTCCCCGGGCATGCCGAATATTAGGTCCACCACGGCGGTGAAGCCGTAGGAGTGGATGAGCTCCACAGCTCTTAGGACCTCCTCGACCCCGTGGCCCCTGCCCACGCTCTCCAGGAGGGCCTCGCTGCCGCTCTGGAGGCCCACTGAGATCCTCCTGTTGGCGGCATACCTCCTCACCACCTCCAGGACCTCTGGGGTCACGTACTCCGGCCTTGTCTCGCTGGGGAACGTGCCTAGGTACGGCCTCCCGCCCGCTTCAGCCACGCCGCTTAGCAGTTCTGCTATGGCGCTGGGGTTAGGCCTGCCATCCCGGCTCATGTAGGCGAAGCCCACGGGGGCTATGAAGCGTATATCCCTCCTACCCTGGGCGACGTATGCCCTCGCTGCCTCGTGCACCCTAGCCGGGCTTCTGTACCTAACATTGCTCTTGAACTGCCAGGGGACCTGGCAGAACCTGCACCTGTACATGCATCCCCTCATGATCTCTATGGGGGGATAGAGGCCGAGGCCTTCGTGGTAGGGCTTGTACTCGTCTAGGTCTGCTAGGCTTATCCGGGTAGTCTTGAACCTGTCATCCTCCAGGTACGCTATATTGGGGACGCTGGGGAGATCCCTCCACCCTATGAGGCTCTCCACTAGGCCCACTACTGCGGGCTCGCCGTCGCCAACCACGGAGGCGTAGGCGCCTAGGCGGAGCAGGTGCCAGTAGGCCCCCTCGGCGTGTGGCCCACCGGCTATCACCGGGTACCTGGAGGCTACCGTAGCGACTTCGCCCTCCAGCTCTAGGAATACGGGTGTGGAGAGGCCGTAGAGTACTGCAACCCTCCTACCCCTGGCCTCCTCCCTCGTAGCATCCGTTAGGGGGTCCTCGGTGAAGCGTATCTCCACCTCCCTGCCCAGGAGCCCCTCCTTCTCTAGGGCCGATGCTATGTGGGCGAACCCGTTCTTGGCCCCGTAGACTACCCTTGCTAGTAGTGTGAGCTTGGGCTGCAACCCCAGCTGGCCCCCGTGGGGTTGGGGTGTCGCTCGTAGAGTTATTATCACCTACCCGCTTTGGGGCGAGTGGTGTACGGGCTTGGGCTGGAGGCGGCCCCTCATAGTCTTCATCCTGGCATCTCTGGTAGTGGACCTCGCATACATACTGGGGGCCGTTGATGTTGTAGACACTGACAAGTACTTCCTGGGTGTGTGGTGGGTCCCGTGGACCTACCTGGAGGCCGCCTTCAGCCCCTATTCCCCCGATTACATGGGGATCCTGAAGTTCAACTACCACCCCTCCGAGCCCATAGTTATGCTAGTATACACGATTACCGGCTTGGCTGGCATCCACGCTACCCTGGTTATACCATTCCTCCTCCACCTGAGCCTCATGGTGGGGATGTACACCCTCCTCTCCCGGCTAGTTAACAGGGAGCCAGTGAGGATCCTGGGGTCCCTAGCGTACGGGCTCAACCCTGTAGCCTCTGCATACTACGTGGCAACCCCCATAGCGTTCCTGCCCGCCCTCCTACCAGTGATGATCGCCTTCATACTAGACCTTGCAGTAGACCAGTCTAGGAGGGCCTACTTTAAGGCGGGCCTTGCCTCTGGATTCACCGTGAGCATGCACTACTCCTTCGCACCCCTGGCAGCTGGGATGGCTGGCGTCGCGGGGCTCTACGTGCTGGCCTACTCACCGGATAGGCGAAGGACCCTGAAGGCCCTCATCCTGGCAGCCCTGGTGGCCCTCGTGGCCATGGCACCTACACTCGCCCACCTTTCCATAGTACACTTCGTCGCCCCGGATAAGCAGCTAAACTATCTCTCCCAGGGCCTGGACCCCGAGTCTGTCGCCAACGATATCAGGTACTGCTATAGCATTAATGCGACTGGCGTGGTTAGCCTAACCTGGGATCCGTGCCACAAGCAGACCCGTACAACCTACAACGACAATCCCCTGGGCCTCCTCCACATACCCCTAGCCCTAGCCACTCTATCCCTAGCAGCTCTAATCCCGAGGCTCAGGGGGCCCAAGCTGCTTGCGGGGGCGGCGTGGGCCTCTACTGTGCTCGTAGCTTCATACGCCTCCATACTCTTCATGCACTCCCTCGGCCCGGTATTCGCTGGGAACATACTAGTCGTGGCGCTTAGGACCCCCATTAAGTTGAGGCTAGCCGCTGAGCTGGCTCTGATTACTGGGTCCGCTATTCTTATCGGCCTCCTGCTTGGCTCCAGGAGGAGGCTTCTGGGCCTTGCTCTAGCAGGGATCTTAGTCCTCTCTATGGCCGGGATTATGGCTCCCTACATAGCTGACACCATCTCGATGGAGACCTATAACCCCGCTAACCCGGCCCTGGTTGGGCTATACGAGGAGGGTGCTCTGGAGCCTGGGGTTAGGGGGCTCATAGTGCCTTACACCCATGAGGCTATGCTACATAGCCCCCCTGAGATGAGGCTTCTCCCTCTCTCGCCTAGACCGCCAGTGGTCGGGTACCTAGACTCCTCATATAGGGCCGGGACTTTGCCTTATGCTCTTGAGGCCCTGGGCGTTGGGAGGATAGTTGTGCTAGGGCAGGGGTCTGGTGAGAGGTCCTTCTATGACGTGGCGCTGTCTGAGGGCGTGGATCCTGGTAGGGTTGTGGGTATGCTCGAGTCCTCCGGCGTGTATAGGCTTGCTGGGGTTGGCGATGGTTTCTGGGTCTTCACGGGTAGAGGTGGCTTGCTGGATAGCTATGGGGAGGTGTTCGTGGTTCCTAGGCCTGGTATGGTGTGGCTATCTGCGTACCTTCTCAACACTACTGGGTACATCCCTACTATATCCCAGAGCCCGGGCTTGACTGGATATCTAAGCCCCGACAGGGCATACATGGTCTCCACGATAGACCTGGGTCCATCCAGCGGGGATTATACTAGGATCTATGGGGGGCACCTCTTCGTCTATACAACCCCTGTTGACGGGTGGAATGCACCCAGGCTGGGCGCCAGTAAGGACGTCAGTGTTCCCGAGGGTGAGCGAGTGGAGGTGGCCCGGGGTGTCGAGATGCTTGTCACTATACCCCCAGCCCATTACAGGCTCGAGGCAGTAGACTCCAGCGGGGCCACAGTACTCGTTGTAGAATCCAGCCCCTCGGGGATAACCTGCACTACCCCCGGGGGCACCGTTGAGGGGCCTTGGGGCCAGCTTGGGCTGAGCTATAGTGGGGGCAAGGTGAATATTGGGGTTGGCGGGTCGTCTTGCATAGCCGAGGCTAGCGGCGTGCTTAGGGTGTACCTGGAGGCTGTGGATCACGGTGTTAGGGTGCTGGCTTCTGGCAGGGTCTACGGCCCGGTGTATCATGCTGTAGCCGTGGATGGTTGGAGGATCCTTGTCTACAGGGTTGCCTATAACAGCCTCTATAGGCTTGCTGGCGTGGAAGCTGGCGACGGGGAGCCCATCCTGGTTGATGGGTTTGGGAATGCCTGGTTCTACCGGGGCGGGGAGCCTGTGGTGGTTGAGCCCCTCTCCAGGCTATACCTGGCCGTGGGCGCTGTTACCTGGCTACTATTCTATCCCCTAGCTGCCCTCGTGGCCGTGGGATGGGTTAAAGGCTTAAACCGCGTCTTGGCCCACCGCCGTGGCTAGGGTTTAGGTGTTAAGGGGTGAATGCGAGGCTAGTTATACTTGCCCTAGCTGTACTAGCCGTTGGCCTCGCCTCCTACATGCTTCTTAGCGGCGAGGAGGGTACTGGTTCATGGTTCATAGACCTGGGTGAGGGTGAGAGGCTCCTCGACGAGCCGATCCCGTATATTGTTGGTGATAGGAGCGTGTACCTTGTCGTCACGAGCTCCCGGGTTGTGGTTATTGACGCCCTAGACGGCTCGGTAGTCTCCGAGACCCGGCTGGAGGGCGTGAATGCTGGCCTGGGCCATAGGCTTGAGCCCCTGGAGGTGTATGTAGGCAAGCATAGCGGCGGCACCCTGGACGTCTATAGGATCTACCTGGATGGCCTGGAGCCCAGGATTGAGGGGCCCATATTGAGCGGTGTGAATCTGTGGAGCAGCTTCTCCGAGAGGGGGCTTTGGACAGCAACGAATGACAGCCTTCTATTCTATCCCCTCCCAGGCCTTGAGCCTGTTAGGGTTGATAGTCCCCTCCCCTTCAGCGACCCCATCTCGGTGTCGGCCCACAGTGTGGGCCCCTTCGACACAGTCTCCCTGGTGCTTAAGAACGCCTCTAGCTTTACCGTGATAGTTGATATGACTAGCGGCCCCGAGCCGGTCGCCGTGTTGAGGGGCTATGTTATAGCCGACACTATATCCTCTGGTAGGGGCTTCTTCCTTGCCGCCGTGTCGTATAGTGGAGATAACATTGCAGAGTACAGCATTGAGTACATCATAGACGTCATCCAGCTAGAGGACGACGGGAAGCCTAGGACCTTCTATAGCCTGAGCCATAGGAACGCTGTAAACTACCCCCCGGCTGTGGAGTTCTACACAGACCCCCTCTACCTTGCACTCCTCTCCGTGGGCCCCAAGTCTAGGACCGGGAACTTCTCGGGAACCGATCCAGCCGTGGTTATAGTTGAGAGGGATGGAGACACCGTGGCCCTACAGTACCTAGCCGACCTGACCGGGGGCCTGCCACCGAAGACCCTGTGGACCCCCTACACCGGCCTGGCCAACCCTGTAGACCTTGACGGTGATGGCCTGGTTGATGTGCTGGCCAGTATGAGGCTGTATGAGGGGGAGGAGTGGAGGATCAGGCTGGTCCACCTGGAGATGCCTCCCCCAGGCGAGTAGCCCCGTCTTCACATGAGGATAGGTACAACCACAATTTAGTCCCCAGGTCCCACGGCCCGTATAACAGTATTAAGGCGTAGGAGTGTATATGTGCTGGAGGGGGTTTAAGTGGCGGTTAGGCTTAGGAACCTGCCCCAGGTGCCTGAGAAGTACCTTCCCATGTACGAGAGGATGTACAAGCAGAAGTACCACTTCGTGGGACGCCATACAGTAGTGAAGAAGTGCTACTGGACCCACAAGGCCATGGTGGAGGGGAGACACTGCTACAAGTGCAAGTTCTACGGGATCGAGAGCCACAGGGACATACAGATGAGCCCCGCCGCCCTCTGGTGCTGGAACGCCTGCCTACACTGCTGGAGGATCAGGCCCCAGGACCTCGGCGTGGATATGGATGAGACCAAGATGCCATTCTACGACGACCCCAAGATGCTTGTGGACGAGCTGATAAAGGTGCACAAGAAGCTCATGAGCGGCTACAAGGGGCACCCCAAGGTCGACCCCAAGATGCTGGAGGAGGCAATGAACCCGGTACATGTCACCATGAGCCTCACCGGGGAGCCAACCCTCTACGAGCTCCTAGGCGACCTGATAAAGGAGATCCACAAGAGGGGTATGACAACCTTCATAGTCACCCGCGGGGTGAGGCCCGACGTCCTCGCCAGGCTGGACGAGGAGCCCAGCCAGCTCTATGTCAGCATAGAGGCGTGGGATAAGAAGAGTTACAACTACTTCACCAGGCCCCTAGTACCCAGGGCATGGGAGCTGACGTGGGAGACCTTCGAGATAATGCCCAGCTTCACCAACCCCACCGCCATAAGGATCACCCTAGTGAGGGGGTTCAACGACCACGAGGAGGCCCTGAAGGGCTTCGCTAGGATCATAGAGACGGCCCAGCCCACGTATGTGGAGGTGAAGAGCTACATGTGGGTAGGCGCAAGCAGGGAGAGGCTATCCAAGTCAAACATGGCCCGCCACGACCAGGTCAAGGACTTCACGAGTAGGCTCTCCGAGCTGACCGGGTACCCGATAATAGGGGAGAGCAGGAGTAGTAGGGTAGTACTGCTGAGTAGGATACCCAAGCCGATCAGGCTCGGGAAGGGGTGCCCCAGGGGGCTAGATACCCCAGAGCCCGAGGCCCCCGGCGAGTATGACGAGTACGACCCCGACGTTATGCCCTAGCACTCCGGGCACGCCGTGTCCATACACCTACTTATATTCATCCCTCCATATCTGCAACCGGTCAATATAAAATCCGTAATAACCATACACCACCCCATCGCGGGGGCGCCAATGAGGACCAACCTCGTCACCGAAATGGTGGGGAGTGCGCCGGAATCCGAGGCGCTGAGGGGTGTGTAGAAGGGTGATAGGGAAGCTGCCAACCAGGATGCTAAAGGGGATAACGGTAGGGAGCCTCTGGATGTATGTCCTAGCCCTCCTGGAGGGGAGGCCCTCGTATCCCTACGAGGCGAGGAAGCTGATCAAGGAGAAGTTCGGCTTCGAGCCGCCGATCGTTACCCTCTACACCACGTTCTATAGGCTGGAGAGGGAGGGCTTCATAAGGAAGGAGGAGGGGGGCCACTATGTCTTATCCGAGAAGGGTAGAGAAGCCCTTAGGGAGGCTATAGCGCTCCTCAGGGAGATCGCCAGGAAGCTGGAGGAGGCGGCTAGCCAGCCTCGGTGACCCCCGGCTTCTGGCGAATCACCACCGGTACATATGTTACATTTATCCTACTGGCAACGTGTAACGGCTTAAGGTACTGAGTATATTTGTATCGGCTTGGCTTCTACGGTTTAGCCATATGCCTACAGATTCTAGAAAACCCATTTAAATGCTAGCCCCTTCTAATATATTTAATATAGGGGTGAATTGTGAAGTGAGGCCAAAAAGAATACTAGCGGCGATGCTACTGGTCGCACTGTTCATCCTACCCGCCGCCTCGGCAGGGCTTGGCATCATTGCTAGCAGCGCTGCCCCAGGCCTAACCGGGGACTTCAGGACCGACGCAGTCAACCTAGGCAGGTACCTGGAGGGTAAGGGCGTCAATGAGGTTAAGTACAGTGTCATGGCTGCCGGGGACCCCAACAGCGTGATGAGGATGTATGGCATAGTGGAGGGTGCTGCTAAGATAAACAAGATCTGGGAGGAAGAGGGCATCAATGTCAGGATAAAGATAGACACTATCTGGGAGCCCGACTTCAAGAAGCAGTTCGACAACTTCGTCGCCCAGTACGAGCTAGGGCAGAACGGAGACTTCTTCGTAAACAGCTACGTCTACATAGCCACCCTCGTCAACGATGGCAGGCTCCTAGACATAACTGACTGGGTAAAGGCGTACTGGGACACAGTGTTCAGCGACTTCTACAAGCCGCTAATGGAGGCGGCCCAGTACAAGGGCAAGTACTACGCCGTCCCCCAGGATACTGAGGCCAGGCCCCTATACATAAGGAAGGACGTCGCAGCATGCATGGGCTGGAACCTGGAGGGCCTAGATGAGAAGGTCAAGGCCGGCGAGTTCACCTGGAAGGACGTCTACATGAAGGCCAAGGAGGCCGTAGACAAGGGATGCTCCAAGTGGGGCCTCATACACAGGAAGGGCAGCGCCCACCCAGACCTAATACAGTTCATATTCGCCTTCGGAGGCAGCCTATACGACCCGCAGACTGGGAAGCTTGTCGTTGACAGGGAGGCGGTGTACAAGTGGCTGGCAACCGAGAAGGCGTTCGCAGACGCCAACCTCCTGCCAAGGGACATACTAGAGTGGGACTGGGCAACCCAGATACACCCGACCATAGTAGGCGAGAAGGGCACACTCTTCGACATAGGAGGCACATGGTACTGGACCGAGTGGCAGACCAAGGACTACTACCAGGACCCGAAGACCGGGGAGAAGAGGCCCCTAACCCCACAGGAGGTCCAGGAGAAGTTCTACTACACCCTGTTCCCGGCCGGCGAGCCGGGCAAGGACCCGGTGACCCTGAGCCAGCCATTCATGTGGATGATAGCAGCCAACGCCGGCAAGGACAACCCTGGCTACGATGATCCCGAGATGAAGGACGCCTACCAGAAGCTAGCGTTCCTCATAGTAGTCGGGGCCAGCGACCCGGAGATCAACGCTATACACAGCATCATAAGCGCCCACGTCCCGGTCAGGAAGGCCGCCGCGGCTCTGCTGGAGGATGAGCAGTGGATACAGAAGCTGAGGAACCTCGACCTAGACCTTACGGAGGAGACCAAGAACGCTATAAGGGAGATAGTTGCAAAGACCGCCGACCCGATCAACATCAAGTTCCTAGCCAGCGTGAGCTACATGCTAGACTACACCAAGCTAGCCCCAAGCCACCCGTACTACAGCAAGCTAGCCGGAGTATTCAAGGACGCCGTGGACAGGGTACTCAAGGGCCAGTCAAGCCCTGAGGACGCGATCAAGTACATAGAGAACAAGGTCAAGGCCGACCCTGACCTGAGGGGCAACGTGGAGTTCAAGGGCACTATACCCAAGGGATGGAAGCTAGTCGAGGAGACGAAGCCGGCGGAGACCAAGACTGAGACCCAGCAGACACAGGCGCAGGAGACCCAGCAGCAGGCAACCGAGCAGGCACAGGAGACCATGGAGGAGACCACCACGGGCCAGGCCGAGGAGGGGGGCGGCTTCTCTACAGCGCTACTGGCCATAGTAGTAATCATAGTGGTAGCAGCTGCCGCGTACTTCCTACTGAGGAAGTAGGTGCCCAAACTTGGCTAGGAGGGGTAGGCAAGCCCTCTTTTTTCTCCTTCCCATGCTTATACTAGTCGTGGCCTTCTACATCCTGCCTCTAATCCTCACAGCCTGGATAAGCTTCACGCCCCTAACCAACTGGAGGGTCAGGGACCAGCTCGACGACTTCGTCGGTCTGGAGAACTATGTCAACCTATACTACCTGGCAAGGTATGACCCGGACTTCCACAAGGTTCTACAGACAACCCTGGTATTCGTCACGTTCACACTCTTCATAAACGTGGTGGGGGGCCTGGTGCTGGCTATACTCACCTACCTGATCGACGAGAGGATATCCCTAGCCTACAGGCTGCTATGGCTACTACCAAGGATGACTCCCCTAGCCGTCTTCGGCCTACTGTGGTACTACTTCTTCTACGGTGGCCCCCAGGGGACCCTTAACTCGTTCCTCCTTAAGCTGGGGGTTATAGATGAGCCGGTTAGGTGGGGCACCGACCCTGCTATGCTACCCTACTCTGCGTGGGCTATCATAGTGTTCGTGAACGGGCTGGTAGGGGTAAGCTACGGTATGATCATATTCTACTCTGCATTCAAGAATATACCCAGGGAGCTTATTATAGCTGCTAGGGTCGACGGGGCTAGGACCTGGGAGGTTATACGCCACATACTAGTACCCATGGTCAGATGGCACATAGTATTCGTCACCGTGTGGCAGCTGCTCAGCCTGATAACAAGCTACACCCACCTCTTCGTCCTGGTCCAATGGAGTGTTGTTGATAAGTGGTATGGCACCACCCTGGCCCTCTACGTGTTCAACACCGCGTTCTTCGACGTGAAGAACCAGGGCTTCGCTGCTGCCGCGGCCGTGATCCTCGTGATTATAGGCAGTATCCTCGGCCTTGTCACGCTCAGGATCATGAGGTTCAGCCAGATGATATCCCCACCCCGGGGTGATATATGATGGGTGAAGGTATAGGGGAGGGAGGCCCCCTGGTTAGGGGCTCTATGGGCATCGTGATAATTCTAGCACTCCTCATCGCCAGTCTCCCGATAATCATGACCTACTCTACCCTGATACTAACAAGCTTCGCTAACACGATAGTGTCAAGCCCGTGGGTGAAGTTCAGGTTCACGCTCGAGAACTGGAGGCTATTCCTCGAGGGCAAGCTGGCCCCTACCGCCGGGGTTGTCTACACGCCCGAGGATATACTGAGGTTCATTGTGAACACTGCAATAGTGGCTGGGGGCGTGACCCTGGTGGTCCTGGCCGCCAGCGTCACATCGGCCTACGCCTTCTCAAGGATGAACTTCTTCATGCGTAGTGGCATGATGAAGCTGCTTATACTCCTCCACGCCTTCCCCGGCGTAGCCCTCATAGTAGGTGTCTACGCTATCTACGTGTTCCTAAACAGCTACATCCCAAGGGACTACAGCGTCTACTATAGCTTCATCTTCGTGATAATAGCGAGGGCGAGCCTCGAGATACCCATGGCCATATGGATCCTCAAGGGCTTCTTCGACAGGGTCCCCTGGGAGCTGGAGTGGGCTACGATAGTGGATGGGGGGAGCAGGCTGACCGCCCTCAGGACCGCCGTGCTCCCCCTGGTGAAGCCTGGGATAGCCGCGGTTGCCATATTCGCATTCCTAGCCGGGTGGGAGGACCTTATATACGTCCTAGTCTTCCTACCTCCACACGAGAAGACGCTGGCAACCTACATAGAGAGCCAGCTGGGGAGCGGTACCCTGGAGACGACGTACCTACCCGTCGTGGCCGCCGCGGGCACCCTCTATTTAATACCCACAATCATCTTCTTCGTAGTGACGCAGAGGCTACTACTCGAGACAATGAGCGGGGGCCTGAAGGGGTGATCCTAGAATGGTAGAGGTGAGGCTGGAGGGGGTCACAAAGAGGTTCGGAAGGGTCACAGCTGTCAACAACGTCAACCTAACCTTCGGGGACGGAGAGTTCACCGCCCTCCTCGGCCCCTCGGGTAGCGGGAAGAGCACCATACTATACCTCGTGGCTGGGATATACAAGCCAAGCAAGGGGAGGATATACTTCGGCGACCGCGACGTCACCGACCTGATGCCCAACGAGAGGAACATAGGACTAGTATTCCAGAACTACGCCCTCTACCCCCACATGACCGTCTACGACAACATAGCATTCCCCCTAAAGCTGAGGAAGACCCCGCCAGAGGTGATAAGGGACAAGGTCCTAGAGGTGGCGAAGTTCCTCCACATACACGAGCTCCTAGACAGGTACCCCGCCCAGCTGAGCGGGGGACAGCAGCAGAGGGTGGCCCTAGCCAGGGCCCTGGTAAAGGAGCCGGAGGTCCTTCTCCTAGACGAGCCCCTCAGCAACCTAGATGCCCTCCTGAGGATCAAGATTAGGAGCGAGCTGAAGAGGATACAGAAGGAGCTGGGCGTGACTGCTATCTACGTGACCCACGACCAGAGCGAGGCGCTGGCTATGGCTGATAAGGTGGTCGTGATAAACCGGGGGGTTATACAGCAGGAGGCGCCACCCGACACTATATACAATGAGCCCAGGAACGTGTTCGTTGCCAGCTTCATAGGCTCGCCCCCGGCGAACATATTCCCCGCCACGATGGACTACACCGAGGAGCCTTGCATAAACCTGCCCGGCGGCACCAGGCACTGCGTCGAGGACGAGTACGCGGGCGTGCTGTGGAGGATGAAGCCCAGCAAGGTCATAGTAGGCTTCAGGCCGGAGCATGCTGAGATAGTGGAGAACCCCGTGGACGGGAGGCCGGTGATAGTGGGCGAGGTCTACACCGTGGAGCCCCTGGGGAGGGAGAATATAGTCACGGTGGCCTCAGAGGACATACACCTCAAGGTTATAACGCCGCCGGAGGTAAGGCCGGAGGCGGGGGAGCTGGTCTACGTTGCGGTGGAGAAGGGTAAGCTTATGCTATTCGACCCCCAGACTGAGGTAAACCTTAGGTATATAGCAAGGGAGTGGAGCCAGGGTGGCTAGGGTAGACGCTGGGAGCTACATACTCGAGATTCACACCATACTATCCATGCCCAACCCCGCCTCGATACTAGACTGGGCTCTAACTGAGGCCAGCCTAGTCACGAGCCCGGCGCTCGTCTACGTTGAGAGGCCAAGGCTCAGGCTAGCCGTAGGCCCTGGTAGCCTTGTCTCCGAGAGCGAGCCCCCACTGCCGGCTTACAGGCTAGCCTCCCCCCAGTGGATAGACACCTGCATCCCCACAGGAGAGCCTAGATACAGGGTGCTAGGGGGCAGGGTGGAGCTGGAGGCTACTGTGGAGGCTAGGGAGGTGAAGGATCTAGCCGCTCTCCTTGTAAACGGGGTTAGGGGGCGCCACATCCTCTCAGGCGAGGAGGGAGAGGCCTACGCTGTCGCTGGGGGGTACAAGGTCCTCGACTGGGCACCCGGGGAGGGCTACCTACTCCACGCATCCAGCGGCGAGGCTTATAGGAGGTTATCCTATATAGCCCCCCTTGCATCCACATGCACAAGGCGATGACCGTAGCTACCCTACACCGACCCGGGGTGCTGATGGGGATCACCGACCATGGAGGAGCCGCAGCCGCTCAGGGGTTTGCCTAGGAGGAGGGAGGTTGCAGCCCTATACCTGCTCTACACCCTTGGGGAGCTGGAGCTGGGCGAGGCGATAAGCCTCCTCTCCCGGCGCCTCTGCATGACACGTAGGACCTCTCATGGCGTGATTAAGAGGCTCCGCCGCCTGGGCTTGGTTAAGTACCGGCGGGGTTCTGGTGGCGTGATCCTGATCCGTGCAGTATCCCCTGAGGAGCTGGTTAGGGCTATAGCTGAGCCCTATATAGCGGGTAGGGGTGGGGATGAGGATGGCTGTACTCGCGGACCCCGGCGTGGCCGGGGTGTGAAGTAGCCTTTAAGTACTGACCCTTCGCCTTGTGCGTGTATGGCGGCGCTACAACATTAATCCCCGGCCCGTGCACATCACTTGGGATGGTCGTGGGGATGAGTGGAAGGGGGATTAGGGATATCTGGGACACGATAGTGTCTAGTATTGAGAGGCTCTCGTCCACAAACTGCTATGAGAGGATAAACCTGCTCGCGAGCCTGGGGCTGGTTAATAGGTATAGGAGGATAGCCGCGCGCCTCCTCCCATGCAGGGGTACTATACTCGACGCGGGCTGCGGGCCGGGGACCTCGACTGCCGTCCTCCTATCCAGGTGTAAGGGTAGGGCCCGGATCGTGGCCCTCGACCCCAGCACCTCCATGCTACGCCATGCCCCCTCAGCTCCCTCCTGCATGAGGCTTGGCGGCCGGTTCGAGAAGCTGCCCCTAGCCAGCTCCTCTATCGACGGGATCGTAGCCATGTTCAGCTACAGGGATGCTGCTAGCTATGATGAGGCCTTGGAGGAGTTTGCTAGGGTGCTCAAGCCTCGGGGTGTGCTGGTGGTCCTGGATATATTCAGGCCCACGGGCCTCATAGCTAGGACCCTCCTTAAGGGGTATCTTTACGGTGTTGGGAGGCTGGGCGGCTTGTTGACTATGTGCCCTGGTGAGGGTAGGAGCTATGCTAGTATTATGTATACGATTGATAGGATGCTTAGTATAGGCGAGATGGAGGAGGCCATGGGCAGGCTCTTCGAGGAGGTATCAGTCTACCGTGGCCCCTTTATTGCTGTGGTGTGGGGTAGGAAGCCCTCCAGCCCCGCTGGTTAGGATTAGCCGTCCCTGGGTCTCGAGGGGTGGAAAGAGGGGGTTGGGGCCCGTTGGGGGCCCCTGTGGGGC
>JALUDK010000196.1 GCA_027044005.1 Acidilobaceae archaeon
TATCACCTCTCCCCTACGGGTCATGTAGATACCGATCGCCCTAACCTCCACCCCACTCCTCACCGCCCTGGCGAGCTCCTCGTAGAGCCTAGGATCCCCCTGCCTGTATGGCTTGAAGCACCTAGCCCCCGGAAAGGCAGCCACCATTATAATGAGTGGCCTCTCCCCACGCCTAGCCAGGCTGGCTAGCTCCTTCACGTGCCTAACCCCCCGGTCTGTGGGGCAATCCGGGTACATGGACTCGGACCGGGGGCCTTCTAGGACTGCGCTCTTCACCTCGACCAGCCTCCTATGGGAGCCGCATTCTAGCTCGTAGTCTAGAGTGGAGCCCCCGAGCCGTGGATTCCTCCTGGCTATCCTGCATCCTTTGAGCCAGGGGATTAGGTCCCTGGCTATTGCCTCCTCCAGGCTCCTCATCTGGGTGAGGGTGTCTATGAGCGCATAGCCGCCCCGGTGCATGAGGGCTAGGAGCCGGTAGTTGAGCCTCTTCCCCTTTATCCTAGTTGCGAGGCAGGGCCTGCCTGGGGTTAGGAGCTCGTGTAGCCTGCCAGTGTTGGTTAGGTGGGCCTCCACGGTGGAGCCGTCTATCTCGATCTCCACTGTGAACCGGTTGAGCCTCCTGATGAATGTGCAGGGGATGGTGTCTAGCTTGAGGATTGTTTGAGCTTCTTGAGGTAGTCCTTCAGTGCTTCCACGTTCCATGGGTGCACGCTCTTCCTCCTCTTGTCCACCCTTATCCCCAGCTTCCTCGCCTGCTGGGGGCTTAGCCCCGCCTCTCTTAGCTCGCCCAGGCTGAAGCCCCTCCCCTTCCTCGTCCCGGGGTCTACTGGGCCCTGCTTGACTAGCCTTGGCTTCTTTACTATCGCCACTGGGGGCTCGGGCTTCTCCGTCATATCTGCCACCCTCTAGAACCTGGGTCTGGTGGTCCTGGTTAAAAGCGTTGGGCGCCTTAGGGTGTATGCCGGCTTCTCCACTCCTGCCTCCTCGAGTATCTCGCATAGCTTGCATATCCTCCTCCCGTAGCTCGTCGGCTCTCCGCACTTCTCGCACTTCGGCAGCTCCTCCCTCTCCAGCCTCCTCGCTGGCTCTTCTAGGAGCGTGTCCAGGTTCTCGAGGATGCGTAGGAGTGTCCCCGGCCTCTCCGCCTCCAGCCTGTATAGCTCCTCCCTGACTCTAGCCCTTAGTGTGGGGAACCTGTTTATGAACATGCACTCGGTCTCCTGTAGGGGGTACCCCTTCTGCACCGCGTAGACGGCGGTTTCCCACTCGTAGATCTTGCGTAGGGGCTTGATCCTCGGGACTATCTCGCTGCTGACCGGCGGGCTGAGGGGGTGTTGGCGTAGGAGGCCTACTATGTCGCCTCTGAGCATGTTGACCACGGCGGTCTGGGCCTCGTCGTCGAGGTTGTGGGCTGTGGCTGTCTTATCGACTCCATACATCCTGGCGTACATGTTTAGGATCCTCCTCCTGCTTATCCCGCAGAATGTGCAGGGGGACTGCTTGGAGCCGCGGGCCTTGGACCTGGCTACTATCTCGTATAGGCTGTGGCCCGTGTACTCCCTTATGCTCGTTATCACTACATCCACGCCAAGCCTCCTAGCGTGGCTCTTAATCTTCTCTATGTCCTCCTCCCTATTGTAGCCGGGTATACCCTCTATTATCGAGACCCCGACAAGCTTGGAGGGGTCATGCATCTCGGCCAGTATATCCAGCATAACATAGCTGTCCTTCCCCCCGCTGAGGCCGAGGAGAATCCTGTCCCCGGGCCTGATCATGCCCCACCTTTCAACCTCCCTCTTGACCCTCTGCTTTACATCCTCCAGGAAGCACTCCCTACATAAGCTCCTACCCGTGTGGGGCTGGTATACCACTGCCCTCCTGGCGCCGCAGACGCTACAGGTCCTGGCCACTAATAATACACCCTCAACGCCTCCATGTTAAGGGCCGGGGGCTCCTTGGAGGTGATAACCCTATGCAAGTACCATGCCCCGTCTACATTTTCGACTTCGATGGCGTCCTTATCGATAGTGAGGGGGAGCCGAGGAGGGTTGGCGTCGAGGCGCTGAGGCAGGCGGCAGGCATGGGGAGGGTCTACATACTATCCGGGAGGCCTCCCAGGGATAGAGGCAAGGTCCTCGGAGTGCTGAGGAGCCTAGGAGTCCTGGCGGTGGTAGAGGATGTAATACTGGGCAGGGGGAGGGGTGTGCCGGAGGAAGAGTATAAGTATGAGAGGGCCCTTGAGATACTATCAACGGAAGGGTGTATACTAGAGGTTCACGACGATAATCCTAGGGTATTGGATAGGCTATCGAGGCTAGCCCGAGGAGGCCTAGTGCTACACTACAACGGCTACTGCACACCCGTCAGGGGCCATACAACCATACAAGTATGCAGGGAGGCCCGGGGGCGGCATGGTATGATATAATGCCCCTGGGGGTACGCTAGGGCAAGCACCCCGGTGGCAAGGCATGGCCCTACTACTAGCCGGAGCCGGGCTGGGCCCGGGCCACTTCACAATGGAGCTAGTCGAGGCCCTCAGGAGAGCCGACAGGGTCTACGTCGAGGAGTACACCATGCCTTCAGGCCTGCGGCTAATAGAGGAGGTGAAGCGGTATGCAGGTGACGCAGTGGAGGCTAGCAGGAGCACGCTGGAGGAGGGCGCGGCATCCATAATAGAAGAGGCGTCCAGGGGGCTAGTCGTCGTGGTGACCGGTGGGCACCCCCTCATTGCAACCACGCACGTGAGCCTCCTAGCACTAGCCCGATCCCACGGCGTAGAGGCCAGGATCATACACGGCATATCCGGGGTCGTGGCAGCTATGACAGTGGCTGGGCTAGACTTCTACAAGTACGGGAGGATAGTCACCATACCTGGACCGTGGAGGGGCGTGAAGCCGTACAGCGTAGCAGAGTATATATACTGGAACACCGCCGCTGGCCTCCACACCATGATCCTCCTAGACATAGGAGAGGATGGAAGACAACTCTGCCTAGGCGACGCGGTGGAGACACTACTAGACGTGGATGAGGCCAGAGTCATAGCGGGCTCCACACTCTTACTAGTGGCGAACGCCGGCATGAAGGGAGAGAGGGTAGAGGCAGTCAAGGCCAAACCCGGCCTAGGCTGTCACGATGGAGTAGCAAGCCTAGTCTACCCCGGAGGCCTCTCCAGGATAGAGGCAGAGAACCTAGAGGCCATACACGGGGTCAAGCTAGACCCCACCGTATACCAGGATGCCAGGAGAAGAGCGCTAGCAGCGGTAGGCTCCACCATATAACCCCACCCCCGCACCGAGGCGCGGGGGCAGAGGCGTGTCAGACAGGCTAGAAGCCATACTCAGGAGGATAGACGGCAGGGGCTACAAGGCCTACAAGGATCTAGAGGGCCAGGAGTGGGAGGCCCAAGGGGTAAGGCTGAGGATGGTAAAGGTCCAGGGAGACCCCTTCGCCCCGCCCAGCATAGTCGAGGCCAGGGTGGGGCTAAGGGTCCCCAGGGATACGCTGGACTCGCCAATCCCAGTCTGCGACCTCCTCTACAGGAGGCTCCACGCCCTCACCCCGAGGTACTCCTCGAGGATGGGGGAGGGTGGAAGCGGCTCGATAACCATCCCAAGGCCGAGCCCCCTGGTTATCGCCAGGAGCGGGGCTGTGTGCAGGAGCCAGGAGGGGGGCATGGAGGCGGCCATCAGGCTTAGAGCAGGCTTGCCCTCAAGGGGGAGGAGGATCCTAGGAGGTAGGGCGAGGGAGCTACTCCTAGACCGCATCCCCAAGCTGGTCGCGGAGGCTGCCTCTATGGAGGCTAGGATCGTTGAGAGGCACGTATACAACTGGAGGGTCCAGGAGTGGATACGAGAAGCCCTGCCACGCCACGGGCTGGTATCATTCATCGGTAACGGATCCATACTACCCCGCAGGTGCGGCGGCTGCTGGGAGCCCCTGGAGGGTGCTGTGCCCTTCCAGAGCCCTCCCAGCCTTGAGGTTGCTATAGAGCTCCCCGACGGCTCTAGTGTTGAGGGTATGGGTGTTAGGAGGGGCCTCACGGTAATAGCG
>JALUDK010000197.1 GCA_027044005.1 Acidilobaceae archaeon
ACTATCTTCTCCCTCGTCATCTCGGCGTAGGGGCTCCTCTCGTATAGTATCACCTGGGGGTTGAAGGCCTTCACCGCCTCCGGGCTCGGGTTTATGACCCACGTGGTCCTTGTGTTTGAGAATGGGGTCTCTGCTCCTAGGTGGCTGAATAGGTCCTCTATGTAGCTGTGGGCCCCCGCGCTGACGGGGCCGCCTAGGAATATCTCGTAGTATAGCCTGACCCCGGCCAGCTTGCCCTCTAGCTTGCCTAGGATCCTGGATGCCTCTCCCGCCAGCCTGCGGGCCTCCCTGATCCTCCCCGTTATTATCCCGACCACCTTGATCTCGTCTATTATCCCGTGGATCGTGACGGGGAGGGGGACCGGGTATACGGTGAAGCGGGATGCGAGCTCCTCCAGCACCTTCCTCTGCGCTCCGGTGGTCGTGAGGACCAGGTCGGGCTCCAGCTCCTCTATCTTATCGTAGAGGACCTTATAGTAGCTCCCCACCCGGGGCTTCTCCCTAGCCCTCGGGGGCTTGTTGCAGTAGAAGCTAACCCCCACTATCCTATCCTCCAGGCCTATCCTGTAGAGTATCTCCGTGATCGCGGGGGAGAGGCTCACTATCCTCTCCGGCTCGTCGGGGACCTCGACCTCCCTTCCAAGGGCCTCGGAGAAGAGTTTAACCACGCTGGACACCCCATCCAGGCCTATAGGCACTTACCAGCGCATAATGTTAATTATATTAATATTAACCCGTATACGTGCTACCGTGAGGTAATAAGGTGTCCACCCGGCCCTATGTGGGCAGGTATTATGGGGTGCATGCTCCTTGCCTAGGATATACTCGGAGGACGCCCTGAGGGAGCTGGAGGAGAGGTATAGGCGCTGGGAGGAGGAGGTAGTCCCCGAGTGGCTCAAGAAGCTGCCTGAGAGGATGAGCGAGTTCACGACACTAAGCGGCATACCGGTGAAGAGGCTCTACACTCCACTCGACCTCAAGGACCACGACTACATGGAGAAGCTAGGCCTCCCAGGCGAGTACCCCTTCACCAGGGGCATACACGCAACCATGTACAGGGCCAGGATATGGACCATGAGGATGTTCTCCGGCTACGGCGGGCCAGAGGAGACAAATGAGAGGCTCAAGTTCCTCATAAAGCACGGTGAGACCGGGCTCAGCCTCGCCTTCGACTACCCAACACTGATCGGCATAGACCCAGACGACCCCATGGCCGAGGGTGAGGTGGGCATAGTCGGGGTAAGCGTGCCCACAGTAGTAGACATGGAGATCATATTCAGGGACATAAACCTGGGTGAGGTAACCACAAACATGACCATAAACCCCCCGGCACCAGTGCTCTACTCCTTCTACGTCGCGGTGGCCGAGAAGCAGGGCGTGCCATACACCAGGATAGGGGGCACGACGCAGAACGACCCCCTCAAGGAGTTCATAGCCCAGAAGAGCTACGTCTTCCCGCCAGAGCCGGCTGTTAAGGTTGCGATGGACCTGATCGAGTGGAGCATAAAGAACACCCCCAAGTGGAACCCGATAAGCATATCAGGCTACCACATAAGGGAGGCTGGCAGCACCGCCGTGCAGGAGCTCGCCTTCACACTGGCCGATGGGATAGAGTATGTGAGGCAGCTGATCGCCCGCGGCATGGACGTGGACACCTTCGCCCCCAGGCTGAGCTTCTTCTTCGACTCCCACATAAACTTCTTCGAGGAGATAGCGAAGTTCAGGGCCGCCAGGAGGATGTGGGCCAAGATAATGAAGGAGTGGTTCGGGGCTAAGAAGAGGAGGAGCCTATGGCTAAGGTTCCACACCCAGACCGCAGGGGTCAGCCTCACCGCGCAGCAGCCATACAACAATATAGTGAGGACGGCCATAGAGGCCCTGGCGGCGGTGCTAGGGGGCACACAGAGCCTCCACACAAACGGCTTCGACGAGCCATTCAGGGTCCCCAGCGAGCTGGCTGCAATGATAGCCCTCAGGACACAGCAGATCATAGCCTACGAGACCGGGGTTGCCGATACCGTCGACCCCCTAGCAGGTAGCTACTTCGTAGAGTGGCTCACCGACGAGATAGAGGAGAGGGCGTGGAGGTACATAGAGAGGATAGAGAGGATGGGCGGCATGCTGGAGGCGGTGAAGAAGGGGTTCCCCCAGAGGGAGGTCACGGAGGCCAGCTACAGGTTCCAGAGGGAGGTGGAAGAGGGCAAGCGCTTCATAGTCGGAGTCAACATATTCGAGCAGGAGGAGATCGACGAGATTAGGAACGTGCCCCTACTAGAATTCGACCAGCCCGGCATAGAGGCTAGGATGAAGGAGAGGGTCAAGAGGGTGAGGGCCGAGAGGGACCAGGCAAGGTGGAGGAGGAGCCTAGACGAGCTCAGGAGGGCGGCTGAGAGGGGGGACAACGTGGTCCCATACATACTGCAGGCAGTAAAGGCTAAGGCGACCCTAGGCGAGGTGATGGGGACGCTCAAGGAGGTGTACGGTGTCTATGTCGAGCCCCCAATCTACTAGGAGGATCAAGGTCCTCGTGGCCAAGCTCGGTATAGACGGGCACGACCGCGGTGCAAAGGTGATAGCGAGGGCACTCAAGGACGCGGGGTTCGAGGTCGTCTACACCGGCATAAGGCAGAGCCCAGAGCAGGTCGCCCTAGCTGCTATACAGGAGGACGTGGACGTGATCGGGGTCAGCATACTCAGCGGCGCCCACATGCACCACATGGAGAAGCTTATGGAGAAGCTCAGGGAGTACGGGGCAGAGGATATACCAGTCGTGCTTGGGGGGACGATACCGATACCCGACATAGAGCCCCTAAAGAGGATGGGGATAAGGGAGGTCTTCCTCCCCGGGACGAGCCTACGCTACATAATCGAGGTAGTGAGGAGGCTGGCCGAGGAGAAGAGGGCCCGCGAGGCGGAGACCCTCCTATAAGCATATACCCCACCTATATAGAGCCAGGCGCTGGACACCCTATCCAGGGAGGGGTGCTACGTGGTGGAGAGGGAGAAGGCAAGGAGGCTCATAGAGCTCGCCCGCAAGGGGAACCTAAGGGCCATGGGCAGGCTCCTCACACTCCTAGAGAAGCCCAGCCAGGAGTCGATGTGGATACTAGAAGAGATGGCATCACAAGCCGGGAGGGCGCACGTCATAGGCGTTACGGGCATACCCGGCGCCGGGAAGAGCACCCTGGTATCAAGACTGATCGGAGGCCTCAGGAGGAGGGGCTACAAGGTGGCGGTGATAGCCATAGACCCCAGCAGCCCCATAACCCAGGGGGCACTCATGGGAGACAGGCTGAGGATGCAGGAGCACGCCACCGACCCCGGGGTCTTCATAAGGAGCCTGTCAACGCGGGGCCTAAAGGGAGGCCTTAGCCTAGCAGCCCTAGCCATGATAGAGGCGTTCGACGCCTTCGGTTTCGACAAGATCATACTGGAAACCGTAGGGGTCGGCCAGGCAGAGGTCGATATAATGCACGCAGCCCACACCATACTAGTCGTCACAATGCCAGGCGCGGGGGACGATATACAAGCCCTCAAGGCGGGAGTAATGGAGATAGGAGACATATACGTGCTCAACAAGTCAGACAAGCCAGAGGCGCAGAAGACATACGAGTACCTCAAATTCGCCCTAGAGAAGGGCGATATAGGAGAGCAGGAGGAGGGCTGGACCCCCAGGCTCGTCAGGGTAAGCGCAATAATGGGGCAAGGCATAGAAGACCTAGTAAACGCCGTGGAAGACCACTACAAGTACGCCAAGGAGACGGGGAGGTTCGAGAGAAGCATAGAATCCAGGAGACTCCTACTAGTCAAGCTACTAGCAGAAAGGATCCTATACAACATCCTAGAGAAGGCGGCCAGGGAGGTAGCCAGAACCCCCAACCTAACAGACTCGGGCAGAATACCCATAGCCCCCCTATCACTAGCACTAGTCGAAGAGACATGCAGACAGGCTTCAACAACAGTAAAAGGAAAGACAATACTAGACATATAACCCCCCGGGCCCCACCCCCGGGAGCAGCGATGAAGGCAGAAGAAGCAACGGGAGCACTC
>JALUDK010000198.1 GCA_027044005.1 Acidilobaceae archaeon
CCCCTATTGTCAACCCTAGTAGCCCACACCCTGCCCCCTCCAAGGCCGTCGAGCAGGCTCCCAACCTCCTCCACCACCGCCGATGCCCGGGTCTCGGGGAAGAGGCCGTAGACCGTGGGGCCCCAGCTGCTCTGCCCCGCTAGGAGGGCCCCCATGCCTAGCATCTTGCCTATCACCTCCTCTGCCTCCTTACAGCAGTATACGCCCCCCTGCCTGTCGGCCCAGTACTCGCCTAGTAGCCTGTTGAACCTCGTCACCCACCTTCCAGCCTCCACCCAGTCCCCCTCTGCCGCGTTCGCTATGATCCCCATCAGCGCTATCCGGCTAGCCTTCATGGCCAACTCCTCCGGCATCCGCGGCATGGACTCCAGGACCTCGTCTTCACGCTCCTTAATCCTAAGTATCTCCGCAACCGGGGCTTCGGGCAGAGCTACTACCATCACGTACCTGCCGGGGATCGTGGCCCTGAATATGAGCGGGGGCACCCTCCCACTCCCAGGCCTGAAGCCTCCATCAATGATGAAGCCCCCGTGGATGAATGAGTAGACGCCGAGGGCTGAGACGAGGCCCCTTCCGGCCCTGGCAGCGAGGTCCTCAAGCCTAGCCCTGCGGTTGCAGAGCCTCAGGCCCCCCGCTATTATGGAGAGTACTAGGCTAGTCGTCGCGCCTAGCCCCACGTTCCTTGGTATAACGCTCTTGATCGTGACCCCGACCCTGCCACACCCGGCTTCCTCCAGGACCTTAACCGCCCTCGCAGCCCACTCCCTGTAGTACGGCTCCGGGGCGCCATCAACCCCCTTACCGGTGTGGACCTCAACAACTGTGCGGGGCTCCTCGAGCGTGAACCCTATGGTCCCGTACATCCTCCCTAGGCCCCCGTGGATGTCGTAGTTACCTACATGCACGTGGCTGGGGGCCGACACCCTGATCCCCGCCACCTATGGCACACCCTCCTGCACCTGGTACATGGGGGAGCATTAAGCACGCACTATATCCCCCATATTACCCTCCCCGTGGGGCCTCATTGGTGGATGGGGTGTCTCTGGGTGGAGGCGTTCAGCTTTGATAGGGATAAGCTGAGGAGGATAGTGGAGGAGATAGATGGGTACTTGGAGGAGAGGGACCAGGTTAGGGAGAAGGCTATACGCCTCAGCAGGGATATTGTGAGGTATAGTGGGTGGAGCGTCACTAGCGTGCATAAGGGTGATATGGAGGCTGCTAGGAGCAACCTGAGGGAGGCTGAGGATAGGGCCAGGCAGCTCCTCGCCATGCTAGAGCCATACCCCGAGCTCTACTATTCGGGTATGGTGAACAACGCTGTCTCGGAGTATGTAGAGGCCAAGCTGTTCCTCAGCCTCCTGGAGGGCATGGGGCTCCCGGGCCCCAGGGAGCTAGGAGTCCCCCCAGTACCATACCTACAAGGCCTGGGCGACCTTGTCGGCGAGTTGAGGAGGCTTGCCCTGGAGCTTGTGAGGCGTGGAGAATATGGGAGTGCGTGGAGGCTTGTGGAGGCTATGGAGGCTATATACCTCGAGCTGAGGGGGCTAGACTACCCTGAGGCACTGGCCCCTGGCGTTAGGCATAAGGCCGATGTCGCCCGTAGGCTCGTCGATGATACTAAGGCCTTCCTGGTCGATATGGAGAGTAGGGCCGAGCTCGCCGGCCTCCTCCGGCGCTCCCAGGGGCTATAGCTCCTCCTCGGCCTCCTCCTCTCCCCCCGCGACCTCTATCAGGGCCCTTATCTCCCTGACTACCTTCTCGGCCTCCCTCCTCTCGGTATTGCTAGCGTTCTCCATTATCGAGGTGATCCGTGATGCTATAAACTCGTCGAGGCTGCCAGTGTACTGGATCCTGGCCCTCTTGAGGACTAGGGGCGTCGGCTCCGTGACGGCGCCGCGCACCAGTGCCTCGCCCTCATCTATCGGTGTCACGAGCACCGCGCCCACCACCCTGCCCTGGTGTAGGACCTCGTACACCACGTCTCCAGTGTCTGTCTCCCCCAGCCTCCTGGCCTCGAAGTCTATCGCCCCCGTCATTATCTCCTCCGCCATGGATATCGCCGACCTTACGGCCTCGCTGACCTCCTCCTCGGGGATCATCCTCCACGCCTGGACCTGTAGTGTGTCTAGCCTCCACTCTATACGGCCATCCGATACCTCGTAGTCCACTGTGATCCTGACGACGTCACCCTTCTCTATCGACAGCCTGTTAACCAGTATATCGAATAGGAGCCTGTTCAGCTCGCCCGCCGCCCTTGCCACCTCTGTATTCGTGATCTCCCCCGACTTCACCTTGTCACGGAGCTGGGCGAAGAGTACTCTCCTCACCTTATCCGCGTATGCACCCGCTATAACTAGCCCGGTCCTAAGCGTTGCCATATCCAAGTCAGCCTCCACTATATAGAGGGGTATGCGGGGTAAAATATTACTTGGCGTCCCGGGGGCTAGAGTCCCTAGGCCCAGGGTGTGATGGGCCCTAGAGGGCGGTGGCGTTGAAGGAGTGTAAGCTCGCCACTGGGGAGCCTAAGCTCGTGGTCGAGAGCCTGGGAGTCGTGATCGGCGGGGGCAGGCCCGTAGTCATAGCGGGGCCCTGTAGTGTCGAGGACCCCGAGATGATCAGGAGGGTAGCCTCGTTCCTAGCCGAGGAGGTAAGAGACGAGCTGGGAGTCAGGAACCTCATACTACGAGGCGGGGCATGGAAGCCAAGAACCCACCCCTACAGCTTCCAGGGCCACGGCCTCAAGGCCCTAGAATGGCTGAAACAGGCCGGGGAGGAGGTTGGCATACCCGTCGCAACCGAGGTCATGGACCCTAGGGACGTGGAGCAGGCGGCAGAGCTGGCCGACTTCCTGTGGGTAGGGGCCAGGAACATGCAGAACACACCCCTCCTCAGGGAGCTTGGTAGGAGCGGGAAGCCGGTCCTCCTAAAGAGGCACTTCGGCGCCAAGATAGGAGAGTGGCTATGCGCAGCCGAGTATATACTAGCCGAGGGGAACGAGAGGGTGGCCCTAATAGAGAGGGGAACCCGGGGCTTCAACGAGTACGCCAGGTTCAGCCTAGACCTCACAGTGATCCCCGTGATCAAGAAGGTGTCAAGGCTCCCCCTCGTCGTGGATGTAAGCCATCCAGCCGGGGAGAGGAGCCTGGTACCCCCACTAGCCTACGGCTCCCTGGCTGCCGGGGCTGACGGTATAATGATCGAGATACACCCCAACCCTGATAAGGCGCTTAGCGACGCCAAGCAGCAGCTACCGCTGGAGGACTTCAAGGTCCTGGCCAGCGGGCTCAAAGAGGCTGGTTTACTGTGAGGATCCTTGAGGCAACCGCTAGGGAGGGTCACACCTACAGGGTTCTAGTCGGCCCCGGGGCCCTCTCGAGGGGGGAGTGGAGCCGCTACACGGGGGCGATGGTAGTCTACGACACCGCTGCCCCGGGGTGGGGCGTGGAGGAGCTGGTCAGAAGCATATCTGGATCCGGCCTGGAGGCCCGGCTCTATGGAGTGGCTGGGGGCGAGTCCTTGAAGACCCTGGACTCGGTGCTCCGCATAATAGACTCCATGGCTGAGTGGGGCCTTGATAGGTGGAGTGTGCTGGTCGCATATGGAGGGGGTAGCGTTAGTGATACCGCTGGGCTTGCTGCCAGCCTCTATATGAGGGGGATAGACTGGGCCGTGGCCCCTACGACCATGCTTGGCATGGTAGATGCGTCGGTCGGCGGGAAGACAGGGGTGAATTATGGCGGGAAGAATATGCTAGGCTCGTTCCACCACCCCTCCCAGGTGCTGGTTGATACTAGGATAGCCCTCCAGCTCCCCCTGGGCGAATACCTACGCGGCCTCTCCGAGGTGGTGAAGCACGGGGTCATAAAAGGCTGGGATATGCTAGAGGACCTCGAATCTAGGGCAGGGGGCCTAGCCTCTAGGAAGCCTGAGGATGTCGAGGAGGTAATAGCCTCAAGCCTCGAGGTCAAGCTGGGGGTAGTGGCTAGGGACCCCAGGGAGAGGGCCGGGGTTAGGGAGGTCCTCA
>JALUDK010000199.1 GCA_027044005.1 Acidilobaceae archaeon
GGAGCACCCTCTTGTTCACGGTGAACCCGAAGCTGCTGATAGCGGCGCCAACCCAGTGAACGTAGCCGTCGGGCCCGACCCTGTAGGTGGGCGCGCCCGCCACGCTCTCCGGGATGAACTGCATCTCATAGAGTATGGGGAGCACCTCTGGGTGCTCCTGTGGGTTCAATGGCATCAGGAACCCGTGCTGGTCCAGGATGTCGAAGAGGGTGGGGCCGCCGCCCCAGGCAACATCAATATAATATTTTATATCCTGCCTGCCCCTCTCCATTCCGCCCTCAATCTTACTTATCCACTGCACGGGGGCCGCCGTTATGTATACTATCTTGTTGATGCCTAGGGCCTGGGCGATGGGGGTGTTCAGGAACTGCTCCCTAGCGATCCTCCTGATCGTGTTCTCGTGCCTGGATATGACGACTAGGGTGTCAACGTTCGGGTGGTCGAGGCTAGCGAGATAGTCGAGCCAGGGGTAGGGGTTGTCGGGGCTCTCGGTAACGTTACCCCAGGGCCACTCTATGCCCTCGTAGGGCGCGGCCGCTACGGTGTTCACTGATGTGGAGGTCGTCAGGACGAGCGGCGCCAGGAACAGCAGGAGGAGGAGCATCGAGGAGAGGCGTTTCCCTACCTCTAGTCCCTCCCTAGCCAACGTCTCGCCCCGGCTAGATTCACTGGAGCCTGCCCGGCCCTTTAAAATAGATCCGCCGGGGCGCCGGCATGTGGGGCTACTATTACAAGATCCTGTAAAGTAGCTTGGCATGTCATACACTGGCAGGTAGTCGGCGCGGCTAACGTTTTAAAGGTCTAACAGGCCAGGCCCAGAACTGAGGCCTCCACGTGCTGGTGCATGAAAGGGTGGTATGGGCTTGAGGATAGGGCTCGCGCTTGGCGCGGTCATTCTGGTGGCGATGCTCGCCGCCGGTATGATACCCTTCACTAGCTTGCTGGTCAAGGCTGAGACGCCCACGATAACGGTGGCAGTAGACCTCGGCCACGGCGAGAGCGACAAGTACCTGGACTACATCATGAGCAACATAACATTTGTCAACTGGGTCATCATTAACGGCACCATCAACAGCAGTGTTCTGGAGGGCGTGGACGTCCTCATACTGGGCCAGCCCACCGTGGGCTTCACCTTCGAGGAGATGCAGGCCATAAAGGACTGGCTCCAGACGGGTAACAAGGTGCTGTGGGTCGCCGGCGACAGCGACTACGGCAGCGGCAACCTAACCCAGATCTACTGTAACGACCTCCTAGACTTTATAGGAGCCAAGCTCAGGCTTGAGTACGCCGCCCTCTATGACGACTACAACAACGCCGGCGCCTTCTACAGGGTCCTGCTGAGGGTCGCCCCCGACAACGTGCCCGAGCTGAACACCTCGATCATAGCCCAGAACATAACCAAGCCCATACTCGGCCACGGACCCGACATGCTGATATGGGTAGACGAGAACGGTACCGCCCATGACATAGTGAACGAGACCTTCCCCGGCCTCATAAGGATCGTGTGGAGCTACGACACCGCCTACGCCGGCGACAACAACCCGCCGGACCCGCTCGTATACAACCAGTACGACTACGGCCAGGGAACGGGTAACCACACCTTCGTCTTCATGGCCGCAGAGTACTGGAGCGACCTCAACGTCCTGATAGTTGTCAGCGGAGAGTCCCCCTACGGCGACTACGAGCCCACCTGGGCCCCCGAGTACCACGGAGTCGAGCTCGACGGGCCCACCTTCGTTACCAACATGATAAAGTGGTTTGTCCACATACTAACCGCCCCGCAGCAGGCGCCCGGAGGCGAGACAACCACTACTACTACCCAGCCCACAACGACTACTACGACCACCCAGCCGACCACTACTACCACTACTACCACAACCACCACTACCACTACTACCCAGCCCACTACTACCACTACTACTACCACGACCACAACAACTACAACAACCACTGCGGGCGGAGCCGCAGCCGGTAACACCACGACCACTACCACGGCCGGCGAGGGTAAGGGCGCCAACACCGCTCTCATACTAGCAGTAGTCATTCTAATAATAATAATCGGAGCCGCCGCCTACTTCCTGAGAAAGTAGCCCAGCAGCCCCAGCATACAATGGACTCCATAATAGTCACATCCTCATTTTTTATTTAAATAATTCTATATTATTGTTTGCTGTAGGCTGTGCGAATGCATGTTTAAACTGTCATGTAATAGGCCCTGCAGGATCCTAGGCGCGGCTGGGCAGTGTTTACACTTACAAGGATACAGTCTTATATGCCCCGCCGGGCTCCAGGCCCATACCCGGGAGACCCGAATCTAGACCCCTATCCGTGTCCAGGGTAGGACGTGGGTGGTCAGGCTTTGAGTGTCAGAATACTACTAGCGGTGGTCCTCGCAGTCCTCATGGTCGCAGCGCCCCTCCTCGCATCCTCGGGAAGCACAACGCCGGCACCCACGGCGGGGAACAGCGCCTCAGGCTCTGGTATCGTCTCCATGGCGAGCGTGGAGCTGCCTAACATAGACAAGAGCGCCATAGCGAATCCTGCTCTCAACATCGGCCCCCACTACCCCGAGGTTGTCTACGGTAACACCTCGTTCACCGTGATATTCAAGGAGCCCCTGCCCGGCAATGTTACCTGCGTGAAGCTCTTCACTGTGACCCTCCTAGGGAATGGTAGCCTAGCCGAGCTGGAGTACAAGGTTCCGTTTACACAGGTCAACAGTACTGCTATCACAGTCAGCGTGAACAGTACTGTCCAGCCGGAGCTCTACGACCTCATAGTAGCTGCTGGCAATGACACACTCGTGGTGCCCAGGAGCGTATGGGTGGTAGACCCGGAGCGGCTGGCAGAGTACTTTACCTTCCAGCACATATCTGATGTGCACTTCGGTGCAGGCACGCCCAGTCCCACGATAGGCCAGTACAGGAGGTTCGTCGGCTTCCTGATGAGCCAGCTGCTCGGTGTTGACGCTATCATAGATACTGGCGACGAGGCCGACACTCAGGCCGCCCAGCAGTATGTGAACAGCCTGGCATACCGCTACGACTTCGCCTTCTCCGTCCCAATGTTCCTGAACCCCGGCAACCACGACTATCCCAACAGGAACTTCATCAAGTACTACGGTAACACGGTGAACTACCGCGTCATACTCGATAAGATACTCATAATCTCACTCAACACTGACGGAGAGACCGGACATCTCGACAATGTCAACTTGACCTTCCTGAGGAACGTTCTTGAGGAGTATAAGGATATACCGATAAAGATCATAACGTTCCACCACCCCGTCTTCTACTACCAGGGCAGGGTATACCTGAGCTACGATAGCAACAGCAGCCTGCTCGACAACCCGCACGAGAACAGGGGCAGCGCCCTCAGCTACTACTGGGGCTCCAATGTGACCCTGGTGAGGGAGTTCCTGAAGCTTGTGGAAGACTACAATGTGACTATGGTGCTCGCAGGCCACATACACAGGGACCAGTATGTGGAGTACCACTCTACCAGGACCGGCACGGTGACCTACTTCCAGACCACGACCACCCTTGCGCATGGCACCGCCAACTACCAGGGCTTCCAGGTTGTCAGGCTCAACCTCACCAGTGGCACTCCCGAGTACCCCTACGCGCCCCCGTGGTTCTCTGGCTACGAGAACAGGAGTAGGAGCAGGGTGTTCAACAGCATACCCCTAACCCTCCCGAGCCAGGCAGGCAGGTGGCTCGACAGCTTCGGAGACACATACCTCTACGGCTTCATAAAGCAGGGTAAGACGGCGGTGGTGATGGAGCTAGTAAACAATATGCCAACCATCGATATCAACAGGACTGTGGTCATAAGCCTCCCCTGGCCCAGCGGGGTCCCGGCTAACGTCTCGGTCCTGGAGAGCGTGAACGGTAGCGTGAGCCTCGTGGACAGCCTCTACGTGGAGCAGTACCACAGGGTGTTCCTTGCACTCCACTTCAACCTGCCGCCGAGGAGCATGGTTAAGCT
>JALUDK010000200.1 GCA_027044005.1 Acidilobaceae archaeon
GAGAGCGGTAACTACACCAGCGACACCACCTTCACCATACTCCTAGACATGGGACAGATCACACTACAACCCGGGGGGCAGGCTACGCTAGAGTACAGGATAGCCTACATACCAGCAAAGCCCCTCCAACTAGCCCAGGCAGAGTTACTAGACGAGGCCCTACAGGTAGATCCTAAGATACTGGATGATGTGAGGATAGGATTCAACTACCTAGAAGAGATACAGAATCTAAACAATACGGTACAGAGCCTAAGGGAGAGAGTAAACAACCTACAAAAGACGCTACAAGAGAAGGACAAGAAGCTACAAGAGCTACAGGGCTGTGAGGACTACTGGAAGACTGAGCTAAACGCTGCGAAGGAGAGGATAAACCAGATGCAGGAGAGGGTACAGAATGCGGGGATAAAACAGGTGGCCTCATTCATAGTCGGCCTACTGCTCGGATTCATAGGGCTCCGCTACGCCTTCCGCTAGCCCCTAACCAGCAACCTCCTGACAGGCCTGGCGGGGTCCACTAGTTTTTCGAGCATCCAGGCCTCCTGGAAGAATCTCTTAGAATCCTCGGGGTCAACGAGCCCGTGGGTTATGCGGAGGAACTTCTCCTCGACGCCACTCCTATCCAGGGGATTCTTGAAGTGGCCCGGTGGATAGATGCTCTCCGCCTCAACCACCCTGCCATCCTTAAGCTTAACTATTACCTTGTTTCCTATACCCTCAGGATAGATTCTATCATACTCTGGGTCGACCTCCACCTTCATCCTGGACATGACGACCCTAACATCCCTAGCCAGGAACCTCTCGGGCCTGAATGTATCAATCCAGACTTTCCCGTCCAGGAGGGCTGCGGCTACTATGTACGGTAAGCTGTGGTCGGCGGTCTCCCTAGTCTTCGGATCCCACTTCTCCGGGTCCTTCACGATTATCTTATACGATACAGTGAAGGTCTTCACTATAACCTCCTCGATATCCTCAGGCTTTATCTCCCCAACCTCCTCTCTAACCTTTAACGCAGCCTCAACGGCGCTCATGGAGTGGTACTCGACTGGCCAGTACTTTATGCTGGTCTTAAGGAGCCTCCACTCGCCCAGCCTAGCTAGCTCAAACCTGTCACCACACAGGGCAACGTTGAAGAAGCCGAACTCGCCCTCGAAGACAGGGCTGGGCCCGGTCATTCCCTTCCATGCCAGTAGCGCTGAGAATAGGCCATTCCTAGCTGCATGGGCAGCAGCGCAGCCCTTCCACATGCTGAGCTCTCCGGCCCTTGTCTGCCTCAGAGCTAGGCTAGTGTTCGTTGCTATATTAACTGCCTGCTCTATGCCATCAGCATCGAGGCCAAGTATCTTGGCGGCCCCGGCGGCCGTGGCTATATTTATGTACACTGTGTGGTCCCAGCCCCTGTCCCTGACACTGTAAGAGTCCGCTAGGGCGCCTACAACCTCGTAGGCAGCCACCATGCCCTCGATAAACCTGCGGCCGTCGGCGTCCACGATCTCGGCTGCCGCTAGCAGAGCAGGTATCATATCGCTGGGGTGAAGGGCCTCCTTGCTAAGGTAGGTATCATTAAAGTCGAAGTACCTGACCGCGCAGCCGTTGGCGAAGCCTGCATGGTCCGCCGCGACCCTGAGCCCTGTGCCCCATAGGGTTGCGGGGATCCTGGCCCCACCTGTGCCCTCAGCTATGGCCCTTGCGATCCTGACTGGCTCCTCGTTGAAAGCACCTAGAGCGACGCCTACGCTATCGACAAACCTCTTCTTAGCCTCCTCTATAACCTCCCCCGGTATACTATCGTAGGATAGATCGTGGACCCACTCCGCTATAACCCTGGATATCCTAGTCATGCCTACCACTCCTAGCTCCAGCGATGCCGTAGTCTAGGTAGAGGAATAAATTCGCTCCACATAATCGCGCTAGTGTACCCCTGGAGGGTGTCCATGGGATGGCGGTTAGGATAGCCGAGAAGCCGAGGCCAATACCGGACTCCATGCTAGAGGCGATAGCGTATCTCCACGGGGCGATGGATCCTGATAGCGGCCACCTAGTCTGCCACCACTACCCACTAGGCCTAACGCTAGTTGAGG
Organism: Acidilobaceae archaeon; assembly: GCA_027044005.1. GTDB lineage: Archaea > Thermoproteota > Thermoprotei_A > Sulfolobales > Acidilobaceae > S012-22. The sequence continues at coordinate 2,079 of JALUDK010000200.1, forward strand.
CTGGCGGAGCCAAAGCCCCGGCGCTGAGCGTGGGGGAGTGCATCTACCTGGTGCCGCAGCCCTGGGGCAGCGCAATATACCAGGGCTCGAGGGAGGCATCGATCAGGGCACTCGGCGAGGATTATACACTAGTTGGAGAGGCAAGGGTGGATACTGGTAGCGTATCCCTGATACTATCCCTACTCAGGGAGGAGAAGGCGGAGGTAGAGGTCAGGTACTCCAAGGCGGTGATCCACGGCCGCGGCGAAGTTGGCGTTGCGGTATTCCTAATAAAAGCCTCTTGGGGAGAGTGGGTTGCTGTAGTGGCTCCATGCAAAGGGCAGGAGAGGAAGGAGGGCGACCTATACGTTTAGCAATCTAGAATTAAACCCCACCCCAGGCCTCCTAGCCATGGTGCACAACGGTTTGGAGGGGGAGAAGACCCTAATCCTAGGCTTAGACAGCGTGCCCCCCAGGCTGCTCTACGAGGACCTGAAGGGGGAGCTGCCCAACATTGAATCCCTAGTAGAGTCCCGCGGCATCCTGAAGACGAGCCACCCGCCCATAACGATACCAGCATGGATGGTCCTCTCAACCGGCAGGACCCCAGGGGAGCTAGGCATATACGGGTTCAGGCACAGGAGGACGGGAACCTATGACGACATGTATATAGCAAACAGCAGGCTGGTAAAGCACAAGACCTTCTGGGACAAGCTGGGAGCCAGGGGGAAGAGGGTCATAATCGCCGGGGTCCCACCATCCTACCCGCCCAAGCCGGTAAAGGGGCTACTTGTATCATGCTTCATAACCCCCGGCCCCGAGAACCCGTACACCTGGCCCCCCACCCTGAAGAGGGAGATAGAGAAGGTATTAGGTGGCCCCTACATTTTCGACGTGGTCTACAGGAGCGAGGATAAGGATAGAGTAAAAAGGGATCTCTGGAGCCTGGCAGAGACCCAGTTTAAGGTGGTAAGGTACCTAGCACGGGAGAAGAAGTGGGACCTCCTATTCTACATGCACATAGGCACCGACAGGGTACACCATGCATTCTGGAAATACTACGACAGGATGCACCATAAGTATGAGCCTGGGAACAGGTATGAGGATGTGATACCGGAGTACTATAAGCTAGTGGACAGAGAGATAGGAAAACTCCTAGAAGTAGTACCCAGGGGTACTAGGATAATACTAGTATCAGACCACGGGGCGAAGGCAATGAAGGGAGCGTTCGCCATAAACCAGTGGCTAGAGGAGAACGGGTACCTAACCCTGAAGAGGAGGCCGGAGAAGCCAGGCCAAGACCTAAAACCAAATATGATAGACTGGAGCAAGACAAAGGCATGGGCATGGGGAGGCTACTACTCACGCATCTTCCTAAACATAAAGGGGAGAGAGCCCCAGGGCATAGTAGACCCCGAAGACGCTCCAGGCCTCATAGAGCAGCTAAAGAAAGACATAGAGAGGATAGGAGGCCCCAACGGGGAGCAGTGGAGAAACACAGTCTACACGCCACAGGAGCTATACCCAGAGGTTAACGGTGACCCCCCAGACCTGATGGTATACCTAGACGACCTAAACTGGAGGCCCGCAGGCACCATAGGATGGCCGGAGCCTTACCTGGAAGAGAACGATAGAGGGCCAGACGACGCGGTACATGACTGGCATGGTATAATAGCGGAGAATAGGACTAGCTCACCTATAAACTCTACAACAGTAAACATAGTAGATTTTATCAAAGTACTGGGGCTGAGTCATGAATGATCTCCGGGAGATAAAAACTAAGCTAGAGGAGGTAGCAGGGGATATAGCACGCAGGCTGGACGAGCCGCTGAAGAGCGAGGTAATCGGCTA
>JALUDK010000201.1:0-1099 GCA_027044005.1 Acidilobaceae archaeon
GGGGTAAAGGTTGCTGTAATGCCTGATGAGGGTTGTAGCGGGGAGCCGGCGAAGAGGATGGGCGAGGAGGCGTTATTCGTTGAGATGATGAAGATGAACCTAGAGAACCTGTCCCAATACAAGTTCAAGAAACTACTAGTACACTGCCCCCACTGCTACACGATATTCAAGCACGACTACAAGAAGTACAGGAGCTACCTTGAGCAGAGCGAGGACGGGAAGCACCTGGTAGAGGTCCTAGACAGGCTAGACGTGGAGCACCACTCCATCCTACTATCAAGGCTGCTGAGGGAGGGCAAGATAAAGCCCAGCAAAGAGCTCAGCGCAGCCGTCACATACCACGACCCCTGCTACCTAGGCAGGTGGAACAATGTATACGAGGAGCCCAGGCAGGTGATAAAGAGCGTTAAGGGGCTCAGGATAAGGGAGATGCCCAGGAACAGGGACAAGAGCTTCTGCTGCGGGGGCGGTGGAGGCCACATGTTCTTCGAGATAAAGAGGGGAGAAAGAATATCCAAGCTGAGGTCCGAGGAGGCTGCCAAGACGCTTGAGTCGGCAGGTAATGGTGAGAGGATCGTTGCAGTAGCATGCCCGTTCTGCAACACAATGTTCAGGGGGGAGAGCGAGAACTTCGGGTTCAAGGTCAAGGACATAGCAGAGATCCTGGGGGAGGCCGTGGAGGAGTAAGACCCGGGTAGTATGACGCCACCACCACTACTATACCACAATGGCGTATACTATAACGGAGGCTGGTAGCCGTGGGTGAAGCCACAGTATTCAGGATAATATCGTCAACCCCGGGATACGAGGCAGTCCATCCACCTATAGGAGGCGGGATCGATAAGGTCCTAGCCAGGTCCCTAAGGCTAGCCTACAGTGCAGGAGAATACGCGGCAGGACCTCTAAGAAGGCAGGTAAGGAGGGTGGTAGTGGAGCTTGACGACGGCTCGGTGATAGTAGTATGGAGGAAAGGTGAGGAGGTTATAGGCGTGTACGCGGAGCCTAGCAGACCTTTGCTCCAGGCTGCACAGGCTCCTCTACGGTGAGCAGCACAGGCTTCTCGCCATCCCCGCAGGGCGCCGCCAGGACCATGCCCTGG
>JALUDK010000201.1:1109-3895 GCA_027044005.1 Acidilobaceae archaeon
ACTATGACAAGCTTGCCTATGAAGTCCTCAGGCTTATACCACTTAGCCAATCCTGCTAGGACCTGCCTCTTCTCGCCGCCGATATCCACTATAAGCTTGACGAGCTTCCTGCTATTGGGTACAGGCTCCGCCTCAACTACCCTGCCGACCCTGAGGTCTAGCTTGGCGAAGTCCTCGTACTCTATAAACCCGTCCATGCCACACACCCTCCCGGGCTGGTAATGTGGCCTAGGCAATATAAATTAGAGTTGGATGCCAGGTTAAAGGCTACGGTGTACCCGGTATAATGGGGCTAGTAGACGTACTGCATGGGCTGGACCTGATAGCGGGCAGGGCTAGGGCGGCGGGGGCCGACTTCATACTATCAGGCCCACTAAACATGTGGTTCAGGGGCATATCACCCCCGCCCAGGACCCCGCTGTATATACTGGTAACGAGCACGGCATCATCTGGTACACTTGTTGATGCAGTCTCTATAGGTGCGAGGAGGCTGGACTGGCCTCCTAGCTGGAGCAGGGTGGGGGGTAGGACCTTCAACGGCGACCTAAGGGGCTTGAGGGTTGCAGTGCTCACAGACCCCTGGATGGAGGTTGATGGGGTTAGGAAGACATTCAAGGCTGCCGAGATGGCTAGGATCTCAAGCCACGTGCTGATCGGCAACGACATAGTCAGGCTAGCCCCCCTAGAGTTCGAGTACACGCTTAGGAGCGTGGTGGGTGCAGGCTATGGGGAGCTGGAAGGGTAGCGAGACAATAGCAGCAGCGATCCTGGAGGAGCTCGGCTTCAAGGTTGTAGAGACCCATAGGCAAGTCCGCATAGACGGCGTGGACGTCTCAGACGTGGACATAGTGGCTGAAAGGGATGGGGTGCTCTACGCTGTAGAGGTTAAAGCAGGGGCGGCTGACGTTAACGCTGTAAGGCAGGCATACGTCAACGCACAGCTACTGGGTATGAAGCCGATGGTTATAGCCCGTGGGGCTGACGAGCGGGCTATCAAGGTCGCAGAGAGGCTGGGAGTAGAACTACTGACCCTGCCAAACCTACTCATAGCAGGCCCCGACGAGCTGAAGGAGATAGTAGAGGAGGCCGTGTGGGATGCTATAATGGCTGTTGCAATGATACCATACAAGTGTAGCCAGCTATCAAGCGAGGACCTAGAGGTCCTACAGGCGGTAGCCTCTACAGAGACAATCAAGGACGCGGCCGAGAGGCTGGGTGTAGATATGTCTAGGGTTGCAAGAGTCCTTGACAAGGTGAGGAAGCTCGGATTAGCTCCCAGGCCCAAGAAGTATAGCGTGATGAAGGCCCTGGCCTCGCTAGTTATTATGCTATGCAGCAGGAGCGGCGGCTCCTTCGGCTCTTCCTGATCATCGCTTCGCTCAGCTCGTCGCAGGCTTAGTCACTGCCGCCACTAGTCCTGTTGTCTCCTGGGGGAGTGTATAAGGGTTACTGGCCACCAGCCAGCCCCTTGGGAGTGCGTGTTGATCGAGTATATACGGGCGGAGGACGTTTGCATAGCAGTAAAGGTCCTGGCCCGGCTGGAGGAGTTTAAGCACATAGACCCGGATAAGGTCTACTGCCTGAGGAGTAGGGGCTCGAAGACCAGGGCGATAGCAAGGATATACGGGCTCCCCCGGCCCTGGGTGGAGGTCCTAGGCTCCCCGGGCTATATTATAGAGGTGGTCTCAGAGAGGTTCGACTCTCTCAGCCTTGAGAGGAGGATCAAGGTGGTTATACACGAGCTACTGCATATACCCTACACATTCAGCGGTGCACTCAGACCCCATGGCAGGCTGGTTAACGAGAGGAGGGTCAACAAGCTGTATAGGAGGGCTGAGGCACTGGGGTACGTAGACTTGATCAGGCTTCAGCTACAGCCTCTAGAGGCTTAGAGCCGGAGAGTATGGCCCTAGCCTTCTCCAGCGTGTCGGGTGGAGTGCTACCCATCATCAGCCCAACCTTGATGCAGTCACCCCGGCACTTGAACCCTAGGACCCTGCGTATACTCTCCCATTGGACCCCCTCGATGCCCAGCTCCCTGGCTAGGCCCTCCTCTATGATCCGGTTAACCACGATCCCCGATATGCTGGCCCCCAGCTTGTTGAGGAACTCTATGGTCTTCTCAACCTCGTAGACTGGTAGCGGCTCCGGTGTGGCGACCAGTACATAGCTGGTGGCCTCTTTATCCACTAGCATGCGGGAGAGCCTATCGTACCTCCTCTCAAGCTCGTAGAGCTTGTCCAGGACAGGGTCCTTAGGCCGTTCCTGCTCCCCCATGATCCTGCCTATGCTGTACTTAAGGGATACTATCTTCAGCCTCAGGTCTATCAGGCTTGTGATCCAGAACATGTAGTTCCGGGGGAGCCCTATTATCCTGAGCGTGACCCCCGTGGGGGGAGTGTCTATGACTATATACTCGTATTCCCTCTCGTTGTATAGCTTCTCTAGGTATCTGAGGTAAACCTCCTCCTCGAACCCGGGGGAATTCTTGATCACGTCTACAGCCTTGTCTATGTTGAGGACCTTGAGTCCCGGCATGATCTGCTTTAGGAGCATGGTATACTCGCTGAGGAACTTGGAAGCCTCCTCCTCAAGGTCGAACTGTGTGGCGTATAGGTTGCCGTCTATCCTGTATATCCTATGGGCCTTGGGTAGTGAGAGGTATTTGAGAAGGTGCTTAGCCTGGTCCAGGCTGACTAGGAGCGTCTTACCCCTCCTAGACAGGAGGTCGGCCAGCATTATGCTTATCGTGGTCTTCCCGACCCCACCCTTCCCTATAACTATGA
>JALUDK010000202.1 GCA_027044005.1 Acidilobaceae archaeon
CTTGCCCCCAGGTCCTCCTGCGCCCCTGCCTGTACCGTGTTGAGCAGGGCTACCGCTAGTAGCAGTGCTAGGAGCATCACGGCTGGTAGCCTGGGCATAGCCTTGCAACCCCATCCAGTCTATAGTCTAGACGGGAGGCTAAGTCTGTGAGCCTCCTCCCGCCGCCTTCTTGGCTACTGCCAGGGCCTCTCCTAGGCTGCTGTGCTGGCTTGTTATTATTACCATGTTCTTCTCCTTCGCTATCTCCACTAGCGTCTGTAGCTCCCTGAGCCTTAGAGCTGATGGGTGCTTCTCGTAGAACTCCGCTGCCTCCGCCATGATCTTGGCCGCCTGTCTCTCTCCCTCCGCCTCTATTATCCTGGCCCTCCTCCACCTCTCTGCCTCAGCCTGCTTTGCCATGGCCCTTAGCATCGTCTCGGGTAGCTTGACCTCCTTTATCGTGACTGCCGTGACTTTTATCCCCCAGGGGTCTGTGAGTGTGTCTAGTATCTCCTGTAGCTTCTTGTTGATCTCCTCCCTCTTGGTTAGGATCTCATCGAGCTCCACCTGGCCTACTATGTCCCTGAGGGTGGTTTGGGCTAGCATGAGTACTCCGAAGTGGTAGTTCTCTATCTTTGTGACAGCGCTGACTGGGTCCATCACCTTATAGTAGACGACCGCGTCCACCCCAACGGTGACGTTGTCCTTGGTTATGATCCTCTGCTCTGGCACGTCCGCGGTCACGATCCTAAGATCGACCTTGATGAACGTGTCCACGAAGGGTATGACGAAGAAGAGTCCGGGCCCCTTAGCCCCTAGGAGCCTGCCAAGCCTGAAGATGACCGCCCTCTCGTACTCCTTCACCACCTTGATGCTCATCGAGAGCAGTCCAAGAACCACGAGTAGCAGGGCTACTAGGGATACAGGTATCTCAGGCACCACACGCACCCCAGGCCAGGCTATATATCATTGGGGTGTACGGCTAAATATACTGAGGATATTTACCTCGCCAGGCCCATCCCATCCACGGGGGCCCCAGGGTGCCTAACAAGGCCAAGATCAAGGGCACAAGAGTCGAGAATGAACTGGCGAACCTCCTATGGGATATGGGCTACGCGGTGGTCAGGGGGCCCTCCAGCGGCGCCGGGGTCAGGAGGAGGTTCCAGCCCGACCTGGTTGCGGTGAAGGCGGGGAAGGTACTAGTCTTCGAGGTCAAGACCTACAGGGGAGGAGGTCCACTATACATACCACGCCACCAGGTGGAGGGTCTCCGGGACTTCGCGGAGAGGGCGGGGGCGCTGGCATTCGTAGCAGTCAGGATACACGGCGGTGGATGGAGGCTCCACAGGCTAGAGGAGCTTCCAGCCACCCGGGGCGGCGGGGCCCGTGTCGATGAGCCCTCCACAGGCCTGAGGCCGAGGGATCTAGACGAGATCCTGTTCCCCACATCCAGGAGGATCACAGAATACCTCTAGCCCGGGCCATTGAGGCCACCATTCTTGCCAGCGCCGGGGCGGCGGTGAGGCCGGGGGACTCGATCCCGATAAGGTGTATAACCCGGCCGGTGCGGCCCCACTCGACTAGGAAATCCCGCCCCGGGGCCACGGGCCTATGCCCGACCACTACCCTCACAGGCTCCGGTACCTCCTCTTGGAGGAGTGGCTGGAACCTGGACCTCAGCCATTCCAGGTCCCTGCTGGTGTATGTATAGTCGCCTGGCCTACTCGGCCCCGCGTTGTTGGGGCCGAGTAGGAGGGTTCCGTCGGCCTGGGGTATCGCGCCGCCACCCTTAGTCTCACCCCTCCTAGCCTCTAGCGGGGCCACTATACTCCTCAGCCTTGGCTGCGGGTGTATGCTCATCACCCCCTTCCAGGCCTCCTGCGTATAGCTGTCCCCGAACATCTTGGCAACCACGTGGCTCTCCAGCCCCCCAGCGTTCACCACGAGCCTCGCAGAGACCCTGAGGTCCCCAGCCTCCAGTACGATTCTGGAGTCCCTAGCCTTGGCAGCCTCCACCTCGCGACCTAGGAGTAGCTCCCCGTATCTACTCACCCTTGACGCCAGGGCTCCTGCCATACTGGCTGGGTCTACGATGGCGTATCCCTCAACCTCCACGGCCCCCTGGACCCTGTCTGAGAGCCCTGGCTCCATGTCCCTGGCCATGCGGCCGGTGAGGATCCTAGTCTTCACCCTGCCTCCGGGTACTAGTCTAGGCAGTAGCTTGGCGGTTAGGACCGCTAGGGGCGTCTTTGCCCGTGAGGTGTAGGCTAGGAGGAGCCTCGTCTCTATAAGCCTGTATCCTAGCTCCTTGTGGAGGCTCTTGTGCAGGGTGTTGCCCTCTATGCAGAGCTTGCTCTTTAGGCTGTTGAATGGGGGCTGGATGAGGTGTATCACGTTCGCGCTCCTAGAGCTGACCCCGGCCATGGGCTCCTGGGCCTTGTCTATAACCGCCACCGTGTAGCCCCTGGCTCCCAGCTCTATGCCCGTGAAGAGGCCCACCACCCCGGCTCCTATTACTGCTACGTCAACCTTCTCCAACCCTCCTGCACCTCGAGGGGAGCACGCGGGGGTTGAGTGCCCACCCGGGGTCTAGTGCCTCCTTCACCACGCAGTAGACCCTATAATTGTCGCCTAGCATGTCTAGGCCGTGCTTCCTAACTAGGCCCCAGCCGTGCTGGTGGGTGAAGGATCCTCCGATCCTCCTAACGACCTCCGCGGCTGTATGCCACACCCTCCAGTACGTGTCTAGCCTCCTCTCCATGACGACGGTGTGGTATAGGCTGGCACCGTTGGGGTATATGTGGCCGGAGTGGCTCATAACCATGGCAACGCCTGGCACACTTGAGAGGCTACTCTTCAGCTCCTCGTTAAGCCTCGCCACCCTGCTCCACGGGGCCGCGGTGTCTATCGTATCTACCCACAGGCCGATGCCCCACAGCTCCCTGAGGTAGCTGTCATACCCATACCTAGAGGAGCTCCACCTCTCGTACACGTGCTCAACACTCTCACCGCCAAACCTGGAGGCGAGGCTGTCAAGGTAGCCTAGCCTTGAGGCTAGGAGCCCCTCCCCGGGCGCCTCCACCTCAGCCAGTAGGAGGGCCCCCTCGGCCCCGTAGAGGGGCGACTCGCTAGGGTCAATAATCCTGAGCATCCTAGCCACGCCCCATATGGCTGCCTCCCTAGCAGCCTCCATGGCCTGGCTGAAGCCGGGGAAGGCGTAGGCCCTAGCCTCAATGTGCCTGGGTAGGGGCCTGACTCTGAGGCCCGCCGAGACTATCACCCCCAGCCCGCCCTCGGATCCTATAAGGAGGTGCTTGACGCCCGGCCCGGTCCAGCCCCTGGGGCTCGTGTGGGATCCAAGCCTTACTAGGCCCAGCCTCGGTATGGCCGCGTCCAGCCAGAGCACGATGTCCTCTATGTTGCCCAGCCCTGGGACTAGGCTCCCAGAGCCCAGCATCGCTACTGATCCACCTATGGTAGCGAGCCTCATGGACTGGGGGTGGTAGCCTAGGGTGTAACCCCGCTTGTTTAGCCACTCCTCAACGCTCCATACCCTAGCCCCGGCCTCCACGTGTATGTAAAGATCCTCCTCATTGAATTCCAGGATCTTGTCCAGCCCTGTCAGGTCTAGGAGCGCGCAGCAGGATAGGGGAGGGGATGCCCCGACAACGTTGGAGCCCCCTCCCCGGGGCGTTATGCAGGCTCCCAGCCTCGATGCTGCATCCACGATCCTGGCAACGGCCATCCTTGTGAGGGGCCTGAGGATCCTGGCCCTGGGCCTCCACCCCTTCTCTACTAGCATCATCTCGAGGGGCCACATATCCAGGGGGCGGGGCCAGTTTGTGAAGCTGGGCTCCACGCTGGGAGGCCCTTCCTCTAGGACCTCGA
>JALUDK010000203.1 GCA_027044005.1 Acidilobaceae archaeon
CGGGCTCAAGAACAAGAGAGAGGTATGGCGGGCCGAGACGCTAGCCAGGAAGCTAAGGCACCAGGCTAGAGCACTCCTAGCACTACCCGAGGACGAGAGGGCCCAGGCGGGCCGGGCCCTGCTAGACAGGCTATACAAGATGGGGCTCGTCGAGAAGAATGCAACAGTGGACGATATCCTAGGCCTAACAGCCAGCCACATACTAGAGAGGAGGCTCCAGACAATCGTATACAAGAAGGGACTAGCCAAGACCATATACCAGGCCAGGCAGATGATAGTCCACGGCCACATAGCGATAGCAGGGAGAAGAGTAACATCGCCAGGCTACCTGGTATCGAGGGACGAGGAGCCGCTGATAGACTACGCACCGGGGAGCCCATTTAAGGAGGCCAAGACCGAGGAGGCATAAAGGGGGGTAGGGTGAGGTAGAATGGCCTTCCCAGGAAGAGAACTCAAATGGGGTGTGGTACACATCTACAGCAGCTTCAACAATACGATCATACACATAACCGACCTCACGGGAGCGGAGACCGTAGCCAGGGTAAGCGGAGGAATGGTAGTCAAGGCGGACAGGGAGAAGCCATCCCCGTATGCAGCGATGATCGCGGCAAGCAGGGCAGCCCAGCAGGCGATGGCGCGGGGAATAGCGGCGGTACACATAAAGGTCAGAGCACCCGGGGGCCACGGGCCCAAGACTCCAGGCCCCGGGGCCCAGGCGGCCATAAGGGCCCTAGCCAGGAGCGGCTTCATCATTGGAAGGATAGAAGATGTGACCCCGATACCACACGACACGACCAGGAGGCCGGGAGGACGCAGGGGTAGGAGGGTATAGCCCCCAACCCTCCAGGATACATGGGGAGGTGTCCCACGTAAATTGGCTAAGAAGGTAGAGGTAGTGGAGCTGGATGAGCAGAGGATAACCCTCCTGCTAGAGGGGTACAGCATAGCGTTCGCCAACGCGCTCAGAAGGCTGGCGCTCTCCGATGTACCAACCATGGCAGTCGACTTCGCATACTTCTACGACAACAGTACTAGCGTGTACGACGAGATAATAGCCCACAGGCTAGGCTTGACAGTCCTCAAGTCAGACGACGCCATATACAAGTACAAGCCTCCCGAGGAGTGCAAGGGCGAGGAGCCCCCAAACCCGGACTGCTACGTGGAGATCTTCCTAGACAAGGAGGTTAGCCACGACGCCCCCACGGGGTACTATGTGAAGGCCAAGGACCTACTCATATCAGACGAGCTAGTAAGCCCAGTCCACCCGGAGACGCCAATAATATACCTAGCACCCGGCCAGAGGATACACCTGGTGGCATACGCAAGGCTAGGCAGGGGCAAGGAGCATACAAAGTGGAGCCCAGCATCAGCCGCAGTCCTCCAGTACACCCCGATAATAGAGGTAACCGGCAAGCCCGGGGAGGAGTGCCTAGAGTGCCTACAAGCCTACCCGGAGGTAGCAGAGGCTGCCAAGAGGGGCGAGGGCAGGGTAGTCTACACGAGGAACATAAACACCAGCGGCCTAAGGTACTGTAGCGAGGGGCCATGCAGCGGCTCCATAAGGCTATCCTACAGCCAGGAGAGGCTCATACTAACCATAGAGAGCACAGGGGCCCTAGAGCCGGGGAGAATAGTTTTAGAGGCAGCCAAATCCCTCTACGCTAGGGCTAATAACCTGAAGAAGGAGCTGGAGGGTCTAAGGGGGACAGGAAGGTGAAGAGGACAGGCCCAACCAACATAGTGGCCCGGCGCCTCATAGAGGCGCTGAGGAAGGCATCCAGGCTCCACAACGCCGCGGTATGGGCAAGGGTGGCAGAGGACCTGGCGAAGCCCAGGAGGTCCATGGCGGCAGTAAACCTGAGCAGGATCGAGAGGCACGCAAGAGAAGGAGAGATGGTAGTAGTCCCAGGCAAGGTCCTCGGCTCAGGCACCCTAACCAAGAAGGTCACCATAGCAGCTCTAGCCTTCAGCGAGCAGGCCCTGGTTAAGATAAAAGCCGCCGGCGCCAGGGCGATAACCCTGGAGGAGGCGGTGAGGGAGAACCCCTCAGGCAGGAACACCAGGATAATAGTATAGGAGGTGCAGTGGCATGCCCGGAGAGGTAGTAGTAGACGGGTCAGGCCAGATCCTAGGCAGGCTGGCCAGCATAGTGGCGAAGAAGCTACTCCAGGGAGAGAGGGTCGTGGTTGTAAACGCGGAGAAGATAGTAGTCAGCGGAGACCCCGTCAAGCTCAAGAAGTTCTACAAGGACACGATCCTAGGCGTCAAGAGCCACTACAGCCACAGGCTCAGGCCCAAGAGGCCCAGGAGCCCAGTCAGGCTATTCAAGGCAGCCGTGAAGGGGATGCTACCCAAGAACAATAAGAGGGGGAGGGAGGCCCTCTCAAGGCTAAGGGTCTACATAGGAGTGCCAGAGGAGTACCAGGGCAAGGAGATGATCCGGTTCAAGGAGGCAGACGCCTCCAGGCTCTCAAGGGGTTATATAGAGCTTGGAGTAATAGCCAAGGAGCTTGGATGGAGGGGTGAGGCTTGACCAGGCAGAGGCAGGCCACGAGGCTAGTCATAGCCACGGGCAAGAGGAAGAGGGCCATAGCCACCGCGGTCCTCAAGCCGGGCACAGGCAAGGTCAAGATAAACGGGGTACCCATAGAGGTCTACCCCATAGAGATGGCCAGGATAAAGATGATGGAACCACTACTCCTGGCAGGCCAGGGGATCAGGGACCTCATAGACATAGAGGTCAGGGTAAAGGGAGGCGGAGTCATGGGCCAGGCAGACGCGGTAAGGATGGCAATAGCCCGGGGCCTAGTAGAGTACTTCCGCTGCCAAGGCGGCGGGGAGGAGTGCGAGAGGATGAACAGGATAGCAGAGGACCTAAAGAGGATATTCGAGGAGTACGACAGGACCATGCTATCAGGAGACCCGAGGAGGACGGAGCCAGAGAAGTACATGAGGTACAGCGCCAGGAGGCGCTGGCAGAAGAGCTACAGGTGACCGGCCATGCTACCCCCAGTAAGGTGCTTCACCTGCGGAGCCCCCCTAGGCCACCTATGGGAGGAGTACAAGAGGAGGGTAGAGGCAGGCGAGGACTCAGGCAAGGTCCTAGACAGCCTCGGAGTCAAGAGGTACTGTTGCAGGAGGACCCTTTTAACCTCCATAACCTACATCGAGGAGGTGGCGAGGTACTACACCCTCAGGGCGAAGAGGTATAGGAGCGGGGGTGTGCTAGGATGAGCGTCCAGACAGGGGAGACACTGGTCCCAGTAGAGGTATACAAGAAGGCTGGAGTAGTCTTCGGAACCCAGATATGCACCAAGTACATGAAGCAGTTCACATACAGGATACTACCCGACGGCTTCTACCTCCTAGACGTTGCCAAGATCGACGAGAGGCTAAGGATAGCGGCCAGGTTCCTAGCATCATTCGAGCCAGAGAAGATAGCGGTAGCCGCAACAAGGATCTACGCACAGAAGCCAGCAACAGAGATGTGCAAGAGGGTGGGATGCAAGGCTATAACAGGCAGGATCATACCCGGCATATTCACGAACCCCTACCCAGAGCACTACATGGAGCCAGACGTAGTCCTAGTCTCAGACCCCAGGACCGACAAGCAGGCCATAAAGGAGGCCACAAAGGTGGGCATACCAGTAGTGGCATTCGCAGACACAGACAACAAGGTAGACAACATAGACCTAGTCATACCCGCCAACAACAAGGGCAGGAAGAGCCTAGCCCTACTCTTCTGGATACTAACCAGGGAGATACTAAGAAACAGGGGAGTACTAGCCCCCGACCAGGACCTTGACGTAGGCTACGAGGACTTCATGGCA
>JALUDK010000204.1 GCA_027044005.1 Acidilobaceae archaeon
GGGTGGGCCTCGGCCAGGCTAGACACGATTATGAACCTAATCCCAGCCAGGCTAACCACACTACTAGCCATAGTACTGTCGCCCCTCGCAGGCCTCAGCATGGAGGGCGCACTCAAGGCATGGGCCAGGTTTCACGATAAGACAGAGAGCCTGAATGCCGGACACATCATGTCGGCCTACGCAGGGGCCTTAGGAGTCAGGCTGGAGAAGCCTGGTAGCTATACACTAGGAGAGGGAAGGCTGCCCGGAGCCAAGGAGATCAGGCTGGCGCTAAAACTAACAGTCCTCGTCATAGTTGCCTCCTACATAATAGTTGTGGCCCTATGCATGTATCGGGTACCATAATATACCCCCGCACCTCCACAACACCACTGGGGCTGGCGGAGGATGAAGGTGCTAACAACACATACACTACCCAGAGAGGCACAAGACCTACTCAAGGGCAGAGTAGAGCTCGTAGACGCCCAAGGATCCAGGGAGAGGGTGGGAGAGCTGATCGGGGAAGCCGAGATCCTCATAGCCGGGTTCATGAGAATAGACTCGAGCCTACTAGACCGCGCCCAGAGGCTAAGACTAATCGTATCCAGGAGTAGCGGGGTCGACCACATAGATGTAGAGGAGGCGGAGAAGAGGGGAATATGCGTAGCAAACCAGCCAGAAGCCATAGCAGAGGCAGTATCAGAGCACGTAGTGGGCCTGGTAATAGCATCACTCAGGAGGATAGTAGAGGGCCACAGCTACACCATAACAGGGAAGTGGGCATCGGAGAAGGGCTTCCTGCGCGGAGTAACAGTAAGGGGCAAGACTATAGGAATACTGGGCATGGGCAGGATAGGAGTACTAGCAGCATGGAAGCTAAGAACCCTGGGGGCAAGGAGGATACTATACTACAGCAGAAGGAGGAAGAAGGAAGTAGAGCAGCTCCTCCACGCAGAGCCAGCCAGCCTAGAGAGGATATTCAGGGAGTCAGACGTGATCATAGCAGCACTACCCCACACCAGCGAGACCACCGGGCTCGTGGACTACAAGCTCCTCTCGACAATGAAGGAGGGGGCCCTGCTAGTCAACGTAGGCAGGGGAAGCCTAGTGAACACAGAGGACCTAGCTAGGATAATAAGAGAGAGGAGCGACGTAAGGGTGGCCCTGGACGTCCACCCAGAGGAGCCCCTACCCCCAGACCACCCCCTAGCCGAGCTGGCCCACACAGGAAGGGTAATCCTAACACCACACCACGCCGGAGGAACGGATAGGTCCCTGAGGGAGACAGCGCTTCTAGCAGCTAGGCAAGTCCTGCACTACATAGAGACAGGAACGGTCTGGAACCCTGTTAATAGGGTATGCAGAGAGGCGGTGGACATACCGGGTCTATGGGTTACACTAGAGGAATAGCAGCCCCCCGGAACCCGTTTTAACGAGGCAACCCACAGAGTAGAACAACCTGGAGCGGGGAAGGTATGGTGAATGGGAAGATAGTAGAGCTAGCCAGGGGCCAGGGCGAGGGGTACATATCATACACCTCAGAGTACTCAGGAGCACAGCTAGGCTCCTCGCCCGGCTCCGTCAGGAGGACATTCATGTCCCTATTCCTGGCAAGGCCCGAGGGCTCAGAGCCAAGGAGCGCTCTACTAGCGCTGGGGATAAGGGCGAGGGAGGCAAGGAGCCCCTTCAGGTGGAAAGTCACGATAGACGGTGCAACGGTGACCAGAGAGTTCAAGCCCCAATTCAAAGCAGAGATCGACCGGGGGGTTTACATGAGGGCAGTGTACGACGTAAAGCCGCTGCTAGCGAGGAGGCTAGCAGAGAGAACCAGTCATAGGCTTGTCGCCCTCTACGACTCATACCAGCCGATAAGCCTAGCCGACGCCTCGCTAATAGCAGCATTCAGCGGAGATGGGAAATACACCTACTCCTACCACACGGGCGCCGTATCACTTGAGCCTGGCGAGCAGGTCAAGGTAGATGCAAACCTAGGAGGATGGATAGGGCATAGGACCGCCATAGTCACACTCCACCTGCCATCGGCATCCAGCGTAGTCAGAATCATAGCAGGAGGCTCAGAGCCAGTAGAGGTTGCAGGCCCAGGATTCAAGAGGGTAAGGGTGAGAATCCCCTACAAGGGCGGCATGGTACCGGTAGCCGTCAAGTACCTGGACCCCGGTGAGAAGTTCTACCCAAGGATAGCGGTAGTCTCAGACGTACTAGTATATGATCAGGTCTACCCAGAGCCCAGGCTACGTGTCAAGGTGACAGGGCTAGAGGAGGAGAACGGCAAGGTTAGGCTAAGCGGGGTTGTCGAGAATACTGGTATGGGACCGGCTTCAAGGCCGATGATCATAGTACTAGGCATGGGCATAAGGCTGGCGTCAAGGCAGCTGGAGGATATGATAGCACCTGGCGAGTCTAGAGAGTTCACGCTGGAGGCTAGCCTAGACAAGGCGCCGGTGAGGCCATCAACCCTGACAGTGAGAGTAGTGTGGAGCAGCCTAGGCAGGACCGTGTTTGAGGATGACCACGTCAAGGTTTAAGCCTTATGGGGCCCTTCTCCTCTATAAGACACCTAACCGGCCTGGGCAGGTTAAACACATCCCCCCTCTTCTCTAGAAGACCATCCAGGGCCAGCCGGATCATCACCCTCAATGGGTCCTCCACCCCCTTCCTCTTAAGCTCCTGGACAGCCCTCAGGTCGCCAACCGATATATTATCTAGAAAGTACTGGAACACGATCCTAGCCTCGCCCTGGAGCCTCTCAGCCCTGGATAAAATCTTAGAGGCCTCATACATACAATCCTCCAACCCAGAAGCCACCCATGAGGATACCAGCGGGGTGTAGGGCCCTTAAAGCTACTGAGGAGAATAGCAGAGGAGACCCTAGGGCCGGAGAAGGCTAGGCTAGCTTGGTCTCGTATAGACATAGTCGGGGATATAGCAGTAATCAAGGAGCCTATCCACGGCGGCCTAGACAGGAGTGACCTAGAGAGGCTAGCCAAAGCCCTGCTCAGGAAAGTGCCGTACATACGCTCAGTGTGGGCCGCCTCAACCCCGGTTAGGGGCGAGTACAAGCTGAGGACCTACACCCACCTGGCGGGGGAGGAGAGGAGCTGGACGATATACAAGGAGCACGGGTGCAGGTTCAAGGTAGACATAACAAAGGTGTTCATAACCCCGAGGCTGAACAACGAGCACATAAGGGTAGCTAGGCAGGTTAGGCCAGGAGAGGTCGTTGTCAACATGTTCGCGGGTGCAGGCCTATTCTCTATAATAATAGCCTGCAAGTCGAAGCCCAGCAAGGTCTACAGTATCGACATAAACGAGCATGCATACAAGCTTATGATAGAGAACGCGAGGCTCAACAGAGTAGAAGACATAGTAGAACCGATCCACGGCGACGCGGCCAGGGTGGTAGAGGAGAGGCTACAGCAGGTAGCAGACAGGGTACTAATGCCCCTACCAGACCTAGCACTACAATACCTGCCACAGGCACTCAAAGCCCTAAAACCCGGGGGAGGCGTGATCCACATCTACCTCCACATACACACCCCAAAGGGAGTAGACCCCCTAGAGGAGGCGTGGAGGAAAGCCAGGAGGCACCTACCACCAGGCTCTAGGCTACTACAAGCCCGCCGGGTCAGGCCGGTAGGCCCCCGCACACTACAAGTAGTCCTAGACGTTGAGGTGAGCCATAGTGGCTAGAAAGAGGAGCTGGGAAACACTGAAGAGAATGGTGCAACACATGATAATGGAGGACAGGACAATAGGCTACCTAGACCCAGGCATAACATGGATACTGGAGGAGCTGAACAAGATCCCACTCATAGC
>JALUDK010000205.1 GCA_027044005.1 Acidilobaceae archaeon
CCCCCGGTAGTACTCTAGTGCTAGCGGTATGGGTGATGTAGCAAGCATGGATAGCCCAGCTCCTGCTAGGAGTGTCCAGTGGGTGTGGGGCCTGGTTAGGAGTCCTGCCAGCGCTAGGGAGGCCCCGAGGCCTATGTACCAGGCTACTCCCCCATACCAGCCGCCTAGGAGGGGTGTGGGGAGGTAGGCTAGTGGGAAGCCGAGGGCGAAGCCTATCATGGGCCTGAGGCCGGGCTCCCCTGAGGGGAAGCCCAGGGTGGCTAGGTGCCTCCACACGGGGGTTGCCACCACCCCGGTGAGTACCGTGGCCAGTATGATGCCTAGTATGACGCCAGCTATTACTCCCCCCGGGCTTGGCTCGAGGGCGGCTACTAGCAGTATTGTGCCTATTACTGCCATGCCGTAGGCGAAGAAGTAGTAGGCGCCTGCCGCGGCTCCAGCGAATACTGCTACCCTTCTGGTGAGGCTGGCTAGCCTGGCAAGGTCCTCGCCCGGGCTGGTGCACTCGTCTTGGCTCACTAGGCTAGCCCCCCGGGTGTTGTTGTATTTGAGTGCTTATTTAGCACCTTATCAAACTCTCGGTTTGAGAGGTTCCATCACAGCATAATATCCTCAAACCGCCACCGTCATCCTGGATAATGTCCCCGCGGATGTTGGGGGATCCGTGTTGGGGTGTATTGTAAGGGGTAGGGGCCTCTACAAGGAGTACCCGGGTGGGGTTGTAGCTGTTAAGGGGGTCGATCTGGAGGCTAGGCCGGGCAAGACGGCGTTGATGGGGCCGAATGGCAGCGGGAAGACCACGACCCTGTCCATGTTGGCTGGGGCGTTGAAGCCCAGCCGGGGCGAGGTTGAGGTCTGCGGCCTCAACCTGTGGGGGCGGGAGTGGTTGGAGGCCAGGAGGAGGATCGGCTTCGCCCCCCAGGATATGCCTTTCCGCGACAAGCTGACTGGCCGGGAGAACCTGGTTTGGCATGGCCTCCTGAGGGGCCTGAGCCTGGGCGAGGCCTCTAGGAGGGCTAGGAGGCTGGGCGAGGAGCTTGGTATGAGCGGGTACATTGATAGGAGGGTCGCCACGTATAGCGGGGGTATGAGGAGGAGGCTCAGCATAGCTGCGGCGCTGATGGGGGAGCCTGAGGTCCTTATACTGGATGAGCCTACCAGTGGCCTGGATCCAGGGGCTAGGGAGGAGCTGTGGGGCCTCATCGAGTCCAGGCTGAGGGGCCTAACGATAGTATTCTCCACGCACCTGGGGGAGGAGGCGGAGAGGTATGCCGATATAGTCTACCTATTCTCCCGCGGCAGGGTCGCTGCCTGGGGTAGGCCCGCGGAGCTGGTTGAGAGGTACGCTCCAAAGCCAAGGGTAGTCCTTTACCTCCAGGAGGATGCCGAGCCGCTGGAGGTCGATGGGGTGAAGCCCCAGGTCCTGGGCCCCGGAGTTGTTTCCTATACCGTTGACGACCCGGGCATGGGTATGAGGGCTGCTATAGATGCCTACACGCTTAGGGGTGTGGCTGTCGAGAGGGTTGAGGTGAGGAGGCCGAGCCTGGAGGAGGTCTTCCTAGCCGTGGCTAGGGGTGGGTAGGTGTGTGGCAGGCGTTGTCCGAGGTGTATGTGACCCTCAAGTCCCTGATCAGGTATAGGGATGCTCTCTTCTGGGTCATAATCTTCCCGGTGCTGGTCACGGTGGTTATGATCGGCATATTCGCTCGGGGCAACGATGTGAGTTTCACCGTGGGGCTTGAGGTCAGGGATGAGGGGTGGCTGGGCGAGGTGGTTGCCACGGTGTTCAACTCTACTAACGTTACCAAGGTGGTGCTGGTGGATGGGGGCCTGGAGGACGCTGTTGCTAATGGGACCGTGGATGTTGGGGTCTTCATACCGGAGGGGGCCTCCGCGAATATAAGTAGTGGGAGGCAGGCCTGGGTCAGGATCTACTACCTCGAGGGTGATAGGGGCTCGGAGACGGCTGCCAGCGCCGTGGCTGGGATACTCGATTATATCTCTGGTAACATAAGCGAGAGGGCGGTGAGTATAGCCTCAGCCTTCGCCCCGGGCCTGGGTGACGTGGCTAGGTTCCTGGCCGAGCCGGTTAGGGTAGAGAGGAGCGCTATAGAGCCCGAGGCACTGGCCACGGTCGGGGGTATGAGGGCGTACTTCGCCATCAGCATAATAGGGATACAGGCGCTCTACGCTGGGATATTCTCCAGCATATCCATGATCGTGGAGAGGAGGAGGGAGGGCGTCTTCAGGGTGCTCCTCTCCAGCCCCATACGTGGCTCCACCCTCTTCATCTCCGACACCCTATCAGTGGTCCTCATAATACTAGTCTCCGCGGCCGTCATACTGGCCACTGGGCTCGTTATGGGTGCTGACTACTCGGCCTTCACACCTACAGAGGCCCTAGCCAGCGTGGGCCTGATCATAGTGGGGAGCCTATCCATGATAGGCCTGGGCCTCCTCATAGCCGGTATAGCGAGGACCCAGGAGGGGGCTACAGCGCTGGCCAACATGATAGCGTTCCCCATGATGTTCATAGGCGGCTTCACAGTGCCCAAGTTCGTGCTCCCCGAGAGCCTGAGGCTGGTTGCTGAGGCCTTCCCCCTCTCCAGGCTGATCGAGGCGGTTAGGAAGATAGGGGTATACAACTATACCCCCGCAGAGGCCCTCGCCTACGCGGCCCCGGGTATAGTTGCTGGGCTACTCCTCTACCTTGCCGGGGCCCTGGTATACAGGAGGGTCTTGGAGAGGGTGGCGGAGGAGCCGTAGCATGTTGGACCCCAATATATCTGCAACCAACTCTTTTTAACCGGGTCACCCCGGCTAGCCACCCTGGGGGATAGAAGTGGAGGCAAGACCCCCATTCGAGAACCAGCTGATCCTAGACATACTCAAGGAGTACAGGACCATATGGGCCCTAGGCCACGCCCAGGCCCTCATGGGGTGGGACAGCGAGACCTACATGCCACGGGAGGG
Organism: Acidilobaceae archaeon; assembly: GCA_027044005.1. Lineage (GTDB taxonomy): Archaea > Thermoproteota > Thermoprotei_A > Sulfolobales > Acidilobaceae > S012-22. Next base: position 2,974 of record JALUDK010000205.1, read on the forward strand.
CGTGGAGGAGAGGGCGGTAGCAAGAGCGGAGCTAAGCGTGCTCCAGAGGAGCCTGCTACTCAAGCCGAGCCTCGTGGAGAAGGTAGAGAAGGCCCAGGCAGTGGAGGGCCTCAACGAGTACGAGGCAGGCGTGGTCAGGGTTCTGGCTAGGAACATCGACAGGCTGAGGAAGATACCCGAGAAGCTCCTATACGAGAAGGTTAAGGTCAGCCAGGAGGCGGTACACGTCTGGGTGGAGGCCAAGAAGACGGGCGACTTCCAGAAGTTCAAGCCCTACCTGGAGAAGATAGTAGAGCTGACCCGGGAGACGGCTGAGAGGCTCGGCTACGAGGAGCACCCCTACGACGCCCTCCTGGATATATACGAGGAGGGGCTCAGGACCAGGGACGTAGACGCCCTGTTCCAGGGCCTCATACCCGGGCTCAAGAGGATCCTGGACAAGGTCCTAGCCGAGGGCTACTATCCCCGTCAGCACCCCCTGGAGGAGCTAGGGTACGAGGCCAGCGCTATGGAGGCGGTGAACAGGAAGGTCCTCGACCTCCTAGGCTACCCCTGGAGCAGGGCCAGGCTTGACGTGAGCCCCCACCCCTTCACCATATCCCTAGGGGTTAGGGATGTTAGGATAACGACCCGGTACGAGGGCAGGGACCCCAAGAGGACCGTCTACGCGGTGATACACGAGTACGGACACGCCCTCTATGAGCTTCAGCAGGATGAGAGGCTACTCTTCACACCCATAGCCGGGGGAGTAAGCCTAGGGGTGCACGAGAGCCAGAGCAGGTTCTGGGAGAACGTGGTGGGCAGGAGCCCATGGTTCACGAGCACCCTCCGCAGGA
>JALUDK010000206.1 GCA_027044005.1 Acidilobaceae archaeon
AGCCGCGTCTAGGCTTGTGAGTATCGGTGCCCTGCCGCTATCGATCACGTCCAGGACAACGGTCCTTCCCCCTGCCCGTGCTGTCGTGTAGATCCTATACTTCCTACTATCATAGACCTTGAGGGTCTCGTGGCTGAGTATGACGAGGGGCGTTATGAGGCTCCTAAGCTTATCCAGGTCCAGTATGTGATGCCTACCCCGTACCATGGAGCCTAGCTGGCTGGAGATCTTCACCGCGGCCTCTCCCTTGATCATGAGGTAGCTCCAGTGCCTCCTAAGCGCTATCCCCCTACTCGCGAGTGCCAGGGCTAGGCATAGGGATTCTCCCCATACGCTATGGCTCCTAGCAGCCTCGTACACCTGCCTAGGAGCCTCGCCACGGGCTATCTCGAAGGTTATGGTATCCACCAGCGGGTCCACGAGGGCTAGGGAGAGCCTCCCGCCTTTTACCCTGGCGAGCTCCATAGGGTTCTGGAACCCCAGCGCCACGGCCCTGAAGAGGTTCCTGTAGGTGCGGGGTAGGTCCTCTATGGCGCCTGTATCCTCTAGGACCCTTGAGACTAGGTATAGGAGCGCGGTCAGCCTCGACTGCATTGCATCGTAGCCCATGGAGACGGGGTGGAGGTAGACGGTGTTGTACATGAACTGTCTGGCTAGGAGTGTGGACTCGAGCACTGTGGTGCCCTTCTCTGTTATCCCGAGGCCTAGTCTCCTCTGCCCCTTGTCATCGGTGTAGGGCACTATAACGACTATGTCATAGATCCTGTTGATATCTATGTACCCCAGGGGGTTGCCGGAGTAGTAGCTGTCACGGTAGAGGAAGTCCAGCCGATCAGCGTCCAGGGGGCTACTTATTATGCTAGACAGTATCGATATGGCGAGGTACCTATAGTTCGCCCCGCCTCCCTCCCCTTGGGGGCATGCGGGCCTGTACTCGGGGTTGTCCTCGATCTCCATCCTGTACTCGTCGTCATAGGCGTACTTTAGTATCTCCACGGCGTCTGAAAGTATTCCTGCAAGGCACTCGTCACCCGCCTTCTCGTGTAACAGCGTGGCCATCTCTACCGAGACCTTCTCATGATCAACGCCAAGCCCGGGGGCCGCCTCATTAAGGACCAGCAGTAGGTCCCTCTGGGCCGCCTCGAAGTTGTGGGAGTATGCCTGGTGGCCTACATCGTGGAGGAGCGCCGCCGCTATAAGGGCGGGGCGCATGGCCTCTAGCTCGTCTAGAACACGTGATAGGCACTCGGCGTCGCTGGGGGAGGCGCAAGTGCACCCAGACAGGATATGCCTCCTGGTATTGGATATAGCGCCCTCCAGTATCTTGTCAGCCATATGGGCGACTCCAAGGCTATGCTCGAACCTTGTATGCACAGCCCCGGGGTAGACGTAGTGGGTTAGGGCCAGCTGCTTTATACTCCTCAGCCTCTGATACAGGGGGTCATCTATGATACCGTCGAACAGGAGCTGGGGTATCCTTATGACGCCATGCACCGGGTCTGAGACAACCCTCAGGTTTGCCAGCTTATCCCTACACCCGGGGCTATAGTGCATGTCGACCACGTCGACATTATAGTGGGGCGCGGGGGCTCCTTATAAAGCCTAGCCCCCCGTGTCGGCCCCGTCTATAAGGCCTAGGTCCTTGAGCCTCTCTATCGTTACCCCGGGCACCCTCTCCCTCCTGATCTTGTAGCGGCCGTTGGCCTTCACAGCTAGGCCTCCTAGGACCAGCTTCTCCAGCTCCGCGCTGACGTTAGGCTCCAGGAGTGCAGGGTCCAGGTTGTAGTACCTAGAAGCGTACCTGGCCACCTCCGCGACGCTGGCCTCGCCCTCTCTTAGTAGGTGTGCCAGGACTAGGTCTACTAGCCAGGTCCTCATCTTCCTCATGTCCGGCCTTACAGGTTCTCTAGCTTTTATAGTGGCCACCCGTATCCACCGTTTAAAAAGTTTACGCCCGGCCCCGAGTATTAGCCGGGAGCCGTGGTAGTACCGCTAGTGGGGGTGCACCGGGTATAATCGTTGGGGGGCGGCGCTATTCACAGCTCCACCCTGTACAGGTCCCCGGGTAGCCTAGCACCTACGCGGAGGGCAGCCTCCTCCGAGCTGGGGGTCAGGTGGTAGAGTAGGCCCATCCTGGCCTGGGATACCTGCTCCAGGGCCTCGCCCACGCTACTATGCCCGCTCCCGGGACGGGGCTCTGGTAGGGCGGCCTCGTGCACGGCTAGATCCGCACCCTCGGCCAGGATCCTGTACTCCCGGGTTGGCTCCGTATCCCCGCTGACAAGGATCCTCCTCCCATCAACACTGATCTCCAGGCTCAGAGCCTCCACGCTATGGAGAGCCCTGAAGGTCCTCACCCTGTAGGGGCCTATCGTGTAGGCCCCACCTGGGGCTAGGACCTCTACCCTGGCATTGACCGCCTCGGGCTTATGGATGGAGGCTAGGAGCCCCTCAACCAGCGGCTTGGCGTGGCCTGTGGTGTACACGATCAGCTCAGGGGTACCGGTGAAGGTTTTCATGAACGCGATGTGGGTAAGCCCACAGTAATGGTCAGCATGGCCATGGGTCACGATGACCCTAGTTATGGATCCAGGGTTGAACCCGGCCCTAGCTAGGCTATGGGGCACCGTGCACCCAGCATCCACCAACAGGGGCTCCCCAGGGCCTATGACCAGGAGGGAGCTGTGCCCCCTCCCGGGGTGCAGCGCGGCCCCGGTGCCTAGTAGGATAGCCTCCACCACCCTCCATCACCCCGGGGCTATCCCCCACTCCACCAGGGCTCCGTGGATCATATCAGCAGCCACGGCTGCTATCAGCAGGGCCATGAACTTGGATAGAGCCTTGACGCCCGTGACCCCTAGGAGCCTCCTGAGGGTGGGGGAGGTGTAAAGTACCACGCCCACGGTCAGGGCCGCAAGTATGAAGGCTGGCACAACAGCCTCCCGGGGGTGCTGGGCGGAGAGGTGGAGTAGCACCGTCATCGCCCCAGGGCCCAGGATCATGGGTGTGGCCAGGGGGACCACCGCCAATTCCCCCGGCTCGACGCTCCTAACCTTATGCTCCCCGGTGATCATGTCAACCGCGATCACCATGAGCAGCACACCACCACCCGCACCGAGGCTGGGGAGGTCTATGCCTAGGAGCCTGAGCAGCTGTTCCCCCGCTAGGATCACGGCGGTACCCAGGATCATGACGAGTGCGAGGCTTACAGCCGCGACCCTATGGGCCTCCCTTGGGTCGTCCCCAGCAAGGGTTAGGTATACTGAGGCGGCGGTGAAGGGGTTGAGTATAATCAGAATGTTGAGGTAGAGGTCTAGGACCTCGGCCAACCCGGGGGCACCCAGCCCCGCGGGGGCTATGGGGGGTTAATTACTCCTAGGCGAGCCCCCTCCTCCTAGCCTCCCTCCTCAGGTGCTCTAGGACCTCGAATGGGTCGCCCTCGTACATGTCCTCTAGCTCCTCGAGGGCGCTCATCCACCTGCTACCGTAGAGCTTCCTGGCCAGGCTTATGGTCTCCTCGAGCATCCTCCTAGCCTCCTCTACCCCGGGCATCCTGGCTACACCCCGGCTACCCTGCTGTATCCCAGGGTGGCGGGGTTTAGCGTGGGGGTCTAATTATCGTTTACGCCCAGGACCCTAGCGTTTATGGTCCTCCTAGTCCGCCTCCTGCCGCTGGAGTCTATACCGACCTCCTCATGGGCCTCTCCCAGCCTCTCTATACGGTACCTCCTGGATAGGGCCTTGAGGAGCTTCCTCGCCGCCCCCCGGTTGGTTAGGTAGACTCCCAGCC
>JALUDK010000207.1 GCA_027044005.1 Acidilobaceae archaeon
TGTACCCTGGGGATAACCTCTATCCCGTACCTTGCCGCTATACTCTTGAGCCTACTAGCCTCTCCCTCAGGGGCCCCCACGGCCCTGTAGCCCATCCTCTTGAGGGTCCTGAACGTGGCCTCTTCCTCCCCTCTTATGGGGGCTACTGAGAGGTCGATGAACGTTGTGTATCACCCTTTAGCATCTCCCTGTATTCCTCAACAGCCCTCCTCCTACCACCGGTATAGCCTATCTCAACCTTTATCACGTCATCGGCCTCATAGAGGATAACCCTTCCTTGCAGGGCCTCCTGCTTACTCAGCCTTATGTGGAGGGTGCCCGATCTGTCAACCCTCTCATCCAGGCTGGAGGCTACCTGGCTTCTATCCAGGCTGCTCATCTTGGATAAGATCTCCTGGGCCACCCTCCTGGCAGCCTGGCCCCGTAGCTTGTATGTGTAAACCTTTATCGGGTTTCCATAGTGGCCCTCGTACTCCTCAACCTCTACCTCGGCCTCCTCAATACTGTCTAGGGGGGCAACGTTCCTCAGAGCCTCTAAGACCTTAGCCTCATCCTCGGTTGCATGCACGTATACCCTAACCACGAGGCTCTTCACGGGCACCCCGGGTCACCTGTAGGGCTCCGCCTCTACACCCTCTAGCGGGGTGCCGGTATATACTATCCTCGAGGCTAGTAGCCTGCCTGGCGGGTAGGAGAGCAGGGGGCTACCAACCGGGTAATGGCACTCGTGGAAGACCCGGGGCCTCTCTAGGTCCTGGTTAACATACACGATCCTGAATCCGGAGCGCGCTGCCTCGTCGGCAACCCTATACCACGGGTCAGCGTAGATTAGGAGCGCGTCCACATGAGGTAGGGCCTTGGCCAGGGCCAGCGCCTCGCCGCAGCTGGAGACCCTAACCACTGGGATCACGGGTACATTACTCTTCTCCCACAGCATCTTGGAGGACTTATCCACGTGGTCAAGGACCACCGGCCTATAGAGAGTCCTGGACACTCTGCCCCCGTAGAGCACCTGCGCCCCCCTGCCAACAGCATCCTCGATCATAGCCTCCATGTGGCTTACACGCCTCTTACCGTTCATTGGGCCAAGGCTAGTACCTGCCTCCAACGGGTTCCCCGGCCTCAACGTCTCGGCGTAGCTAATCAGGGCATCCACAAGCTCCCCAGCAATGCTAGCCTCAGCTATGACCGCCTTGGTGGCCAGGCATCCCCGGCCAGCGGCCTGCACCCTCGACTCTATTATGCTCCTAGCAGCCACGGCGATATTGGCCCCACTACAAACTATAGCCACAGAGTTATCGGCTGCAAGGCTAACATGGTAGGCCATAGGCGCCCTTGATATGATCGAGGCTACAGTCGACCTGGAGCCCGCGGAGGCCACAGCGTCTAGGAGGCCAGCCTTGCTAGCCTGATCCAGTACAGAGGGGCCGCTACCAGCAACCAGCGCTACACTGTCACCCAGCCCAGCCTCCTCAGCGGCTGCTACTAGGAGTGCCGCGGGAAGCATCGATGCCAGCGGGGGCTTCACTATAGCGGGCATGCCAAGTACTATTGAGTGCGTAAGCCCGTGGGCCGACGTATAGAGGGGGGCTGGGGCGGCCCCGTAGATAAGCATGGGAGCCCTCCTCCAGGGCCACCTTATAGCGCCATCCCCCCTCCAGGAGTAGGCCAGGTCGCGGGAGTAGAGATCGTAGACCGATGCCGCTGAGTTGAGGATCTCTATGGCATCCTCCACCTCTGCCTCCGCCTCTTTTAGCGGCTTCCCAGTAACCATAGCTATGATACTGGTTACCTGCTGTGACTTCTCCTCGAGCACCTCCCCCACAGACCTGAGCGCCTCGATCCTATCCTGAATATTCATGTAGGGGACCTTTGACGCCTCGGCTAGCCTAGAGGCGGCCTCCTTTACATCAGCCCCTCCATGACGGGGGATGTAGTAGAGCCTTTCGCCAGTATAAGGCTCTTTGAAGGCGTGCGCGGGCTTGCCGGAGACCCAGCCTCCAGAGTAGAGGCGTAGCAGTATATCGTCCCCGCGCTCCTCCACAGTCCTCGACATCCACCCGTCGAGGATCCTCTTGAGCTTATCCTGCATGAACCCTGCTACCCCTGTTTATATACTAACATATTCGAGGCCGACGGTTTTAACCGTTACATGGGCTGCCATAGCGAAGAGGGCGTCACTCATCCTATTCACGACCCTGAGTATAGCCTCCCTATCAGGCACCTCCTGGCCCTCCTGCGTTGAGAAGGCCCTTATGATAGCCCTCTCAGCCCTCCTAACTACGCTCCTTGCAACATGGAGAGACGCCGAGGTCCTCGTTCCCGAGGGTAGTATGAAGAGCCTGAGGTCTACCCCCTCCATGTAGGAGTCCGCCATCTCCTCGAGCCTGGCCACATCATCCTCTCCCACGAGCCCCTTCTTCCCGGAGAAGGTGAACCCAACCCTGAATAGGAGACGCTGTAGGTACTCCAGGTCACTCGCAAGCCTCTCAGCCAGGCCCTTCTCCAGCTCCTCCCTCGCAGTGGCCCTAGCTAGGCCTATGAAGCTGTTGGCCTCATCTATCGTACCAAGGGCCTCTATGAGGGGGTGGTCCTTCCTTATTCTACGGCGGAGTAGCATGCACGTGGTCTCCCCGGAGTCCCCGGTACGGGTGTATAGCCTCACCACCTAAACCACCCCTTGACGCTACAACCAGCTCTAGAGGTAGGATAATACACCCTCCTATATATTACTGCATCCAATGCTCTAAACGCGGGTGCGCAGTATGAGGAGTATGACAATAGACGACGTTGTAAGGATAGCCAGGATATACGGGGTTAGGGTATCACCCAGGGGGGAAGTAGGATACATAGTAGCAAGGCCCGACCTAGAGGCTAACAAGTATAGAAGCTACCTAACCATATGGAGGCCCAGCGGCGACGAGTACTACCTAGAGGCAGAGTCCATATCATCGATAGCATGGAGCCCAACAGGATCAAGCATAGCCTTCCTAGGCAGGAAAACCAGAGAGGATAGGAAGGAGGGGGTGGGACTATACATATGGACAGGCAAGGGGGAACCGAGACTGCTTACATGGCTCAAGCACGGGGCCTCCCAGCTCTCGTGGCCCCAAGAAGACAGGATCCTAGTACTCGCCTACACCGAGGTAGAAGGGGACTACGATAAGGATGGTGACTACGTCGCCACGAGCAGCATACCATTATGGAGGGACGGAGAGGGGCTAGTAGCGGGGCTCAAGAGGGTTATACTCTCCATAGACCCAGGCTCAGGATACACCGCAGAGGTGGCCGCTGAAGGCACAGACATACTAGGCTACGAGTACCACAAAGGCTCCCTCTACTACTACCATGCCCCAGACCCCAGGGACCCGCTCAGCCACAGGCTAGTAAAGTTAGAGGCTGGCAGGAGGGAGGAAGTGCTTGAGGGCTACACCATAGGGCAACTAAGCTCAAGCGACGAGAAGCTATACATGCTAGCGCACACGAGGCCCATCGGGATATCCAGCCATTACAGGCTATACACGCTGGAGGATGGAGAAGCCTCGTGCGCCTCCTGCGGATTCAAGTGGAACATAGCATCCATAGCCGGGTTCCGCGACGGGGAGCCGGTCATAGTGTACCTACAAAGGGGAGCCAGCATACTGGCCCAGATAAGCGGAGCCGAAGCTAGGCCTATAACAGGCGAGAGGGAATACGTACACGCAGCCCACGTACACAAGGGGATAGCAGCGTACATCCTATCCACACCAACAACCCCACCTGAAGTATACGCCGACATGGCGGGCTCCCGGGCTAGGGTAAGTAGAGTAAACCAGTGGCTAGCCAGGGAGGTTGCACTCGTCGAGCCCATCCACTTCACAGTAGAGGCGGAGGGAGACATGGTAGACGCCTGGGTGATGCTCCCGCCCAGCGGGGAGCCACCGTACCCGGCCATACTATACATCCACGGCGGCCCGAAGGGGATGTATGGCTACAGGTTCCACCCGGAGATGCAGCTAGCCGCCTCCAGGGGCTACGCGGTGGTATACTCAAACCCCCGGGGTAGTGACGGCTATAGCGAGGAGTTCGCCGATGTAAGGGGTAGGTACGGAGAGGAGGATTACAGGCAGCTCATGAAGGTCCTTGATGTTGCACTGGAGAGGTTCAGCCTCGACCCGGAGAGGCTGGGGGTGACTGGCATAAGCTACGGGGGCTACATGACTAACTGGATAATAACTAGGACATCCAGGTTCAAGGCGGCTGTCAGCGAGAACGGGATAGCCGACTGGATCTCCGACTACTGGGCCAGCGACATAGGATACTGGTTCGACCCGGACCAGATAGGAGGTACACCACAGACAAGCCTAGAGGCATACATATCCAGGAGCCCGGCATTCCACGTAGACAACGTTGAGACGCCGCTCCTACTAATACACTCGATGGAGGACTACAGGTGCTTTATAGACCAGGCACTAGCAATGCACGTCTCCCTCAGGGTTAGAGGCAAGAAGTCGAGGCTCATAGTCTTCAAGAAGGGTGGGCACGGTCACAGCATACTAGGGGAGCCGAGGCATAGGAGGAAGAGGCTGGAGGCCATATGGAGCTGGTTCGACGAGCACCTACGAGGAGCCATTAACGGGGGGAGGCAGGGTGGTGGTGACCCTTCCACCAGCCCCAAGCCTGCCGGTAAACCTTGAGACCAGGCTCACCCCAGCGTAGACTAGTGGGGTATCAAGGGCAGCTATGAGGACCTTGGCCAGCCACATGCTCACTATCATATTAACGGTCGCCCCTATTGCGTCTAGGCTGCCGAAGGCTAGGGTTATGAAGATCGTGGAGTCTATGAGCTGGCTTATCATTGTGGATGCATTATTCCTTATCCACAGGTGCTTGCCCCCTGTTAGCTCCTTCAGCTTTAGGAAGGCCCATACGTCGTGGTGCTGGCTGACTAGGTAGGCTATGATGCTTGCCGCCACGATCCTGAACTGTGGGGTGAATACCTGGTCGTATAGGCTCGGCGGGGGCGCGTTGGGTATAGCCGCTGGGGGTAGGAGCTTGTCGACTCCGATTAGTAGGAGCATCACTAGCTCCGCCGCCAGGCCGCCCCATACTATGAAGAGTGCGCCCTTCCTGCCATAGATCTCGTCCACCACGTCGGTTATCGTGAATGTTATGGCGTACGCTATAGTGCCGGCTGGCACGACGAACCATAGGATCTGGATAAACTTGATCCCTGCCGATATGTTAGCGTAGACGAGCGCGGCGCCGAACATGCCCGAGAGTATGAGGAGCACCATCAGGTCTCTATCGCTAAGCCTATCCACCACGACCCCCCGCTAGGGGGTTCAACCGTAGGAGGGATAAATCTTGCATCATGTAGGCTTGTGAGAAAGTGGTGGGCCCGGGGGGAGGGGCTAGAGCTCGAAGCCCCGGGGCTTCCTCTGCTCCTCAGGCCTTATCTTGACTATACCATAGTGGATCGCGCATGATATGCAATAGCACTTGGTGACTGGGTACCTCATTATTATTGCTCCCTTCTTCTCTAGCTCCTCGGCCAGGCCGGGATCCACTGGGCTATACATCCTAGTGACGCATATGGCCTTATCCGCTGGGACTAGCCTTCCACAGTTGTCGCACTGTATGGTGCCTGTCTTACCCTTGGCGCCCTTGCGCCTGCCCCTGCTCTCCCTCTTCTTGGGCATCCCTACCTTCCTCCCCAGCCAGTGGAGGGCGCCGGTGGACTATAATAATATTACATGGCGGCCAGGGGCTAATAGGTCTTGGCGTACCTGATCCAGGTTACAGCATCCCTGCCGCATATGGGGCACCTGGAGCCTGTGGCATCCTCCCTGGGCCACGGTGTGCCTAGGCTCTTGGCCTCGAGCTCGTCCTCCATTCTCGCAGCGCACTCGTCATTCCCGCACCAGGGCACCTCCGCTACTCCCCTCCTCTGTGAGACCCACTCCTTGGCCTCCCCCAGGTTCTCGGTCCTCTTGATCCTGCTCCTCATGTAGTTCCAGGCCCTCTCCTTCAGGTTCTCGTAGATCTCCTCGAACACCCTCTTGATCGTGGAGGGTAGCTCCTCCACTGGGACTATACTCTTTTCAAGGGTGTCTCTTCTGACCAGGGTAACCGTGTCCTCCCTAGCCTCCCTGGGCCCGATCTCCAGCCTAACGGGGACCCCGCGGGCCTCCCAGTAGTAGAACTTGGCCCCGGGCCTCACCTCCTCTCTATCGTCCACTCTCACCCTGAGCCCGGCCTCCTCTAGGACCTTTAAGACCCTGGCAACGTGCCTCGTCACTGCAACCCTATCCTCGTCGCCCCCGGCTGGTATGGGCACTATGACCACCTGGATGGGGGCTATGCTGGGTATCATCACGGTGCCCCTATCATCTCCATGCACGCTTATGAGGGTCGCTACTATCCTATCGCTTATACCGTAGCTGGTCTGCCAGGGGTAGTCATGGCTCTCATCGGATAGTTGTATCTTGAAGTCGAAGACCTTGGTGAAGTTCTGGCCCAGATTGTGTACAGTACCTATCTGGAGCACCCTGCCGTCGGGCATTATCGTGTCGAATGCTATCGTGTACAGTGCCCCAGGGAACTTGTCCCACTCCGGCCTCTTCGATATAAGGTAGGGAATGCCCAGGCTGTCATAGATCTCCTTGTACGCCTCAATAGCCTCCAGGACCTGCCTCTCGCTGTCCTCAAACGAGTCGTGGACAGTATGGGCCTCCTTGAATGTGGTAACCTCCCTCAACCTTATCATCGGCCTCGTCGCCTTGGTCTCGTACCTGAATATGCTGACAATCTGATAATACTTCTTGGGGAGCTGCCTATAGCTCTTGATCCAGTAGTTCTCCATAAAGGTTATACTAGTCTCGCTAGTAGGCCTAAGGGCCAGCTTTATATCCAGGGGCTCTAGGCCGCCGTGGGTGACCCAGTACACCTCATCCTCGAAGCCCTTGATATGCTCCTTTTCAACCCTGAGCAGGGTCTCGGGTATGAGGAGGGGGAACAGGACCTCCTCGTGCCCCCTCCTATCAAGGGCGTCCCGGATAAGCTCAACCACACGTCTCCTAATCTGGAAGCCGTAGGGCATCCAAACACCCATGCCCTTGACCGGGTAGCGTCCATAATCGTAGATCTCAGCCTCCTCCAGTACCCAGTCGAACCATCGGGGGTAGTTGGACTCCCACCGCTCCCTTGACACCATGAGGGGCACCCGATTATGGAGGATCCGGGCGTGCGTGCAATAAATATGCCTGGGGGCTTGGATTGGGATGGTGGCCCTGTTATATGACGAAGAGTATTATCAGGGCCACCAGTAGGCCGTAGATGGCGATACCCTCTCCCAGGACGACGAACAGTAGGCTGGCTCCCATCAGCTCCCTCTTCTCGGCCACCGCGCTTATAGCGGCAGAGCCAGCCACACCTACAGCGTAGCCGCCTCCTATGCCAGCCAGGCCTACGGCTATGCTGGCTCCAATAGCCTTAAGTCCGACCCCTGATGCTGAGGTGCCCTGCTGTGCATCCTCCTGGGCCGCCGCTATTACTACCCCGGTGCCTATGGCCATCATCATGGCTAGGAGTGCGGTCATGAGCAGGAGGGCCCTGCCCTTCCTATCCGATAGTAGAGCCTTTAGCGCCCTTATCACTAGTCAATCACCTGGTTCTGGGGGCGTGGGGCTATCCGGGTTATATAGGTATCCTCCAGTGGCTGGGCTATACACTGCATCTTACCACTAGCCAGTAGTAACGGAAGGCATACGGGGTTCATACTAAGCCTCAAACCCCAACCACCATCGAGGGCATAGAACCTATACTGGAGGCTGGCTCAAGGGTGGAGCCTATTGATCCTGGGTGACTGGGATATACAGAGACTAATACGCTCCGGCGACCTCAAGGTGGAGCCCCTGGACCCGGAGATAGTGAGGGAGAACGGCCTCGACCTCAGGCTCGGCAGGGGCTACTGTAGGTTCAAGGCAACCGGGAGGGTGTTCGACCCCAGGAGCCCCGGCGACCCCAGCGACTATTACGAGTGCGGCGAGGGGGATGAGATAATAGTCCCACCGAGGGAACACATGCTACTCCACACGATCGAGTACATACGCCTACCCCCAGACATAGCCGGCCTGGTGAACCTAAGGAGCACCTGGGCGAGGACCGGGATCTACATCCCCGCCACAGTCGTAGACGCCGGGTTCGAGGGGCAACTCACGATAGAGGTCATAGGATCGGCCTTCCCCGTCAAGCTATACCCCGGCGACCGCTTCCTACACCTAGTACTAGTCAAGCTCCAGACCCCAGCCAGGAGGCCCTACACTGGCAAGTACAAGGGACAGAGAGGGGTGAGGCTCCCCAAGTTCTTCCCAGCAATCAACAGCCAAGCTCAGGCTTAGAACGGGGTCCCCGGGAGGGGTGGTAATGGCCAACTGATAAATCGCCTCAGATATGCACGACTACCAGGAGGAGGGGCATGCACGTAGTAATAGCAGGGGGAGGAGTCGCAGGCTCCTCCCTAGCCCTACACCTGGCATCCAGAGGAGTGAAGGTGGAGCTATACGACAGGATGAAGAGTTACGGTAAAGCCTGTGGTGACGCCCTCACGCTACGCCCAGGCATAGAGAGGCTAGTAGAGGAGACGGGTAGCTACCGGGGCGAGGTAAGCAGGTACACGGTGAAGGTTGAGGGCAGGGAGGTAGCACACGTAGACCTGGGTAGGAGGAACTGGGTGATTATAGACAAGAGGAGGCTAGTCGACGGGCTACGTGGCATGGCGGAGGCTGAGGGGGCCAAGATCCATTATAGGCCCTGGAGGGGCGAGAAGGGCGAGGTAACAGTAGACGCCCGGGGCCCCTACGCCTGGCACCTAAAGGGCAGTGTCATGGTCTATAGGATCATAGCGAGGACTAGGTGGGATAGGGACCACGCACTACTAGACTTCAGAGTCACAAGCAGGGGCTTCTACTGGGTCTTCCCAGCAGACCCCGAGGGGAGGACAGTAAATATAGGAGGCGGGTTCGAGGAGCACCCCAAGCTGGGCGAGGTCAAGGCCAGCGTCTTTAGGTACACCCGCCAGCTTCTAGGGGACTTCGAGGTGCTAGACGAGAGGGGGGCCCCGGTCACAGTGAAGGGCCCCATACTACTCCACGACGGGGAGGCCTACAGGGTGGGGGAGGCGGCTGGCCTCGTTATCTCAACAGCAGGAGAGGGGAATAGGCCTGCCCTGATGTCTGCGGAGGCCCTGGCGGGGGCTATACTATCTAGGTGGCCTAACGGGGTTCTAGGCGAGTACAAGAGGAGGATCTCCGGGCTGATCGCGGAGGTAAAAGCCTCGAGAATGCTGCTCTCCTTCGTAGAATCCAGGCCCAGGGAGGGGGCGAGGGTTATGTCAAGCCTGCCCCCGGAATTCTGGAGGGACTACTTCCGGTCTAGAGTCACAATACCCAGGCTTGCCTTGCTTGGGCTCAGGAGCCCCCGGCTCCTGGGAGTGTTGCCTAGAGTTCTCTTAGCTTCTCGATCCTAGTCAGCACTGCGTCCAGCGTTGTCGCGGTGCCGTCCTTGCATATTGTGTAGTGTATCTTGCCGTTCGCCACCTCTATCCGGGCCTTAATATTGGTCTCAGAGATCTCTATGCTCCCATCCTTGGCAAGCTCGACCCTGTACCCTGCATACTTGAGGCTCCTATACACTGTATCCCTGTCCAGCTTCCTCTCCTCGCCCCGCGACTCGAGCCTGGATATCGCCTCCAGCGCCTTGGATGCCACCTGGGGGCATGATTGCTTGTACTCCTCAGCTAGCTTCTCCAGGATAGCCTTGAGGATCCACTCCATGTGGAGGTTCCTCAGGTACTCTGCAAGATCGCTCCACTCCTCGCTGTCTAGGTAGTCTGCTATCCTCCTAGGGTCGCCGCCGAATATTGTGAACCTGTACCTGTCCTCGGCCCTACCAATATACTTCCTGACATCATCTATCACGTTAGAGGGCACCTTCTCAGCGTAGTCGGCCAGCACCCTGTTGACTATATGCCTAAGGAAGTCCTTGTCAGGGCTACACTGCTCCACCAGCGCCCACCCAAGGGATCCTATCCCTCCGGAGCGGTTTAATTATAATCAGTGGCATAGGCATAGGCTACCGGGGGGAGCCCCGGGCCCCACCGGCTACCGGGTGCAGGGCTTGCTTAGGAAGATCGTGTCATACGCAGGGCTGGCGGTGGGTACATCAAGCTTCTCACTAATAGGGGCGGGCTTATACGGTGTAAGCTTCACCATGGAGCATGAGGTCGCCCTAGTATTCCTCAGCCTGGGGGTGGCCTACCTCCTAGTCGGTCTAGCCCTATCCAGGGTGGAGGCCCGGGGCCTAAGCGTGGGCGAGGGCGTGCTACTAACCATACTAGTCTGGCTCACGGTCCCAGCTTTAACCAGCGTGGCCCTCGTCGTCACCCTCGATATACCATTCATAGACGCCTACTTCGAGAGCGTTGGGGGTTGGACGACTACAGGCCTCACCATAATGAGCGGGGAGCCGAGCAGCTGGGACGGCAGCTATGTGCCTAGCGTGGGGGAGCTGCCTGAGACCGTGAAGATGTGGAGAAGTATAATGCAGTGGCTAGGAGGGCTGGGGATCATAGTATTCACAATAGCACTCCTAGCAAGACCCGGCATATCGGCGGCCGTCCTATACGTCGCGGAGGGCAGGTATGAGAGGCTGGAGGCCAGCCTGAAGAGGAGCGCGTATAGGCTCGGCATACTATATACTGTATTGACGCTGATCGGCGTCGCACTGATATACGCCGCTGGGGCTACCCTAGTCGACTCGATACACTTCTCCATGACGGCCATATCAACGGCTGGCTTCACGCCATACACAGAGAGCATAGCCCGCTACCTAGACTACGACTGGGTCCTAGTAACGACCCTACTCGTATCATTCATGGGGGCCATGAGCTTCTCGGACCACGATAGCATACTAACCCTGAGGCTGTCGAGGCTAAGGCATAGCGTAGAGTTCAAGGCGCAACTCCTGATACTCGTACTGGCAGTGGCGGCCACCTGGCTCCTCTACGAGAGGGACGCCCTGCTGAGGGAGGTCTACACGCTCCGCCAGGCCCTCTACGACGCTATATCGGCCTATACCACGGTAGGGTTCCAATCCGGGCCCCTAGGCGAGGCATCCGGAGACTATAAGATATGGCTCATAGTACTATCAGCTATAGGAGGAAGCGCATTCTCCACCGCTGGAGGGATCAAGGTCCTCAGGATAGCGGTTGCCCTCAAGGTCCTGGTAATGGAGGCGGAGACAATAGTGAAGCCCCAGGGGTATGCCCCGAGGAGGAGGATGGGTAGGTACTATGTCGATGAGAGGCTTGTTAGGAGGGTTATGGCTGGTATCGCGGCCTTCGTATTCGCTTATATAATACTAGTGGTCACAGCGATACTGCTCTACCCTAACATGTATAAGGCAGACGATATACTATTCGAAATGGCAAGCGCTTTATTTAACATAGGATTGAGCACTGGAATAACAGCGGCCTCGGCACCCACTGGGATAAAGATCCTGTTGTCGGCGGGTATGCTACTGGGTAGATTAGAGGTTATACCATTCATAGTAGCGGCCAGGCAGGTAATCTACATGGCCAGGAGGAGCTAGCCCTCGACAGGCCTGCCCCAGATCCGGGAGCCCTGGACCCTCTCAACCCTAACCCTAACCACGTCCCCGGGCATCGCGTCGCCCAGGATGACGACGGTGTAGCCCTTATAGCTGCCCAGCGGGTCCCCATTCTCATCCGTCTTGGAGACGCGGACCTCAATCACGCTGCCAGCCTCTATGTGTTCCCTCTGCTGGGGCCTCTTATAGGAGGGGTATACGCTTATCCTGTCATAATCAGTATTGTATATGTTGTGCCTCCTCTTCCTCCTCACATAAGTCCACCACTACCCAGGCATGCTGGAGCCTGCAATACTTATATCCCTTCCGGGGCCATCTTGGTAGGCGGCGGGATGAGGAAAGGCAGGGCTGACTGTCTAGGGTGAGGATGCTGAGCTACGCTGACCGTTCATGGCTCCCATGGCTCCTAATACTACTCCTAGCAGTCTCCTCATCGTCAGCATTCGTATACCACTCCGCCAGCAGCCTGGCCCGACTCTACACGGAGCTCGGGAAGGAGTATGTCAGCGACGAGATATACTATGTCGATACCGCCAGGAGGATGCTTCAGAACGTGTTCAAGGTAGAGATGGAGTATTGGAGTTACTCGGGTAAGACCGATGAGAACTACTACAACCTAGAACACCCCCCGCTGGGCAAGTACATCATAGCGCTGTCGATGGTTATATGCGGGGATAAGCCACTATGCTGGAGGCTCCCCGGCATCATAGAGGCCAGCCTAATACCCGTGGTAGTGGCCCTCGCCTATACCGGCAGGAGGCCACCCATGCTCCTGGCAGCAGCATCAGCCGCCATGGCGGCTGGCAGCGACTATATACTGAGGACCGCAGGAGCCGTGGCAATGTTAGACATACACCTGGCCTTCTTCACCGCGCTCACAATACTAGCCGCGACTAGGGGCAGGCTAGCGCTAGCAGGCATAATGGCTGGGGCAGCGGCATCAGTCAAGATGAGCGGGGTAGCAGCAGTGCTAGCCCTAATGGTCTACATAGCATACGCGGGCTGGATGGGCAGAAGGGAGAGGGCTAGGTGGATACTCAAGGTGATCCTCCTATCCATAGCGGTATACATTATAATGTATGTACCGCTGGCCTCCTACTTCGGCCCGGTAGAGCTAGTCAGGGAGAATATAAACGCGCTGAAGTGGCACACAACCTCGAGGCCCGCCAACGGGCCCCCAACCTCCACCCCCACAGGGTGGATATTCAACGTAAACCCCTTCTACTACAGCGTCTCGGGAGC
>JALUDK010000208.1 GCA_027044005.1 Acidilobaceae archaeon
CCTCTCTGGGTCTAGGGTAGGATACGGCGTCTACTCTCTAACAGGAATGTACGGGGCCGTGCCTAGGAGTGAAGCTGAGGGGCTCATGCTAGAGGCAGTCAAGATGGGGGTTGAGATGCTTGATACAGCAGACATCTACGGGAGGGGCCTGGGAGAGGAGCTGGCGGGCCTAGCCGCTGGGAGGGTTCTTATAGCTACAAAGGTGGGCTACGACCTTTCAAGCCCCAGGCCAGTGCTGAGGATGGATGAAGAGTACCTCGTCAAGGCCGCCCGTGCGAGCAGGAGGAGGTTGCGCGTCGACTCTATAGACCTTCTACAGATACACAATCCCCCGCTGGAGGCCCTCAAGGGAGCCGGAATCTATAGGGCCCTGAGGAGGATCCGGGAGGAGGGTATAGCCAGGCATACCGGCATAGCCCTGGGCCCCGAGGTCGACGTGCTCCCCCACGCTATGGAGGCCCTATCACACGATGAGGTGGAGTCGCTCCAGTTTGTATACAATATGCTGGAGCAGGAGCCCGGGCATACAATTGCCAGGATGGCCAAGGAGGCCGGGGTTGCAACCCTGGTTAGGGTGCCCCACGCGGGAGGCGTGCTCGACGAGACGCTGGAGCCCGGGGGCGAGGAGGGCCTAAAGGACCACAGGACTCTTAGGAGGAGCGGCTGGTACAGGTGGGCCCACCGGGTATACCGTACAAGGATCAAGCCGCTCCTCGACCCTCTACCCGGCTCACCCGGCCAGAAGGCCCTCAGATTCATACAGCAGTCGATAGACCCCTCCTACATAATTGTTATAGCAACAAGCAGGAAGAGGCTAGCAGACTACCTTGGCTACAGGAGCATTCCCCCGCTGCCGGAGGATGTGGTTAACAGGATTATTGAGATCTACCGGGAGGAGGTAGGGTCTAGCCCTGAGAAGCCTCGGCACCTTGGTAGGGCGCCGCCCTAGCCTTTACTATTGACTCCTCTATATGGGCTAGGACCTTCTCCTGGATTAGGGGGAGCAGGTGGCTTATCCTAGCCCTAGCTCCCACCTCTCCCCTGATCTTCCTAGATAGCCTCCCTGGCATGAGGACAAGCGGGGCCACGCAGTCCTCGTTGCACTCGCCACAGTCGCGCCTCAGGACTACTGGGACCTCTAGAGCCGACTCCAGCCTAGCCCTGATCTCCTCCAGATCCATCCTCTGCCTCTCCACGAACCTCTTGGCTGGCCAGTACACTAGGGCTATACTCCTGCACCCGCCTAGTACTGTGGCTAGCGTCTCCCCGGTTATCCTTGGAGGTATGCTGCCTAAGTAGAGCGCGCCGGAGGCTCTCGCAGCCTCTGCAACCACCTCTACGTGGCCTCCCCTGGCTAGGAACAGGGCATACACCATGCTACCCGGGGGGATCTTATATTCACCCCTCTCCAGCTTCGAGATGGTGACCGTCTCTACCGGGACTCCAAGCCTCCTGCTGGCCTCGTTGGCTAGGGCCTCTACCATGCCGTGTCCCAGCGGGTCTCCTGGGTCGTGGTATACTATCACTAGCTTCAACCCGACAGCCACCCTCGCCTAATCATGCCAAACACGGGGGGTTATCGACACGAGAACCTACATTTATATATCTAGATATACTAGGATATACTAGTTAATACCCAGTGTTACCCCCTGCCGCACGGCTTCCTTGATGATAGTAGCTGGTCTAGCCTCCTATATGCAGGCATACAGGGCTTCAGCCTCCTATATACAACAAGCGACCTGAAGCTCGACCTGGGCTCCCCCGGGTAGTGGTACACCTCCAACTCGTCTCCCGGAGCCACGCCAGCGTACCTGCCAGCAATGACGACCCTATACCCGCCCAGGGGGTCTATGGAGCCCTGAGATGCCATCTTAGCCAACTCCAGCCTGCCGCCTACAACCGGCTCTAGACCCTCCCTGCCCGGGTTTGGCATGAGGACCTCGGCTAGGGTGGAGAGCGACATAGCCGCTTCAGGCCCCAGGGGCTTGACCCCGATGCTTGAGAGCCCCCGGGCGTCTAGGGCCTCGGCCGCGGCTGGTAGCCTGTACAGGGGGCCCCGTGCCTGTGATAGGCCGTGTGGCACTAGGATCATGTAGATGAGGAGCAGGACTGGGTAGGGGGGCTCTTTGCCCAGCTTCCATGCAATGTAGGCTAGGAGCCTGGAGGCCCTAACTGGTATTCTTCTCCTCAGCTCTATGGAGAGCTCGAGGAGCCTCCTGCCAGCGGCCGGCTTTGAGGCTTCTAGTATCCTAGCTATGCTAGCGGCGGGGGAGGCGTAGGGGTTGTTAGCAGTGGATGCCCCCAGTGCTATCTCACCTAGGTTTCCTCCCTTGCTGGCTGCTGGGTAGACCGCTAGCGTGTATGCTGCTAGGGCCACGGTTTCTGGCCTTAGCTTGGGTGTGAGGCTTGCCAGGGCCCTGGCTCTTGATAGGATCATGCCAGCTGCTCCGGGTGACTTGATGGATGCGTTATAGTGTATGAGTAGCCTCACCGCCTCCCTTAGGCTGGGTGCATCTACCGTCTCCTCACTCAGGAGCCTCCTTAGGACTAGTTTGTATCCTCCCCCTGCCTCGACTATCCTAGGGTGGGGTGTCCCTTCGCCTAGGTAGCCTATGGTGTGCCCGTCAGCCACTATTCTCGCCGGCTCGTCCACCCTGCCGTTTAGTAGGTCCTCTACTTGTATTGCACCCAGCTTCTCCATGGCTGACGGCGCCTCCTGGGGAGGATGTGCAGATACACCCGGGCCTCTGATTATCATATACCCTTTAGCCCTCTATATGCCCTTAGGATCCTGTATGTGACGCCCCAGAGGACTAGGCCCCCGGGGAGGGGGATCCCCTCCACCTTCCCCCTTACCGGATGCTCAACCTCCCGGGCCTCCCCTATAAACCCGAGTGGGAGCCATATAGCGGCATCTACCTCGGGATCCCTAGGCATCGTGTCCAGTGGACCCTGTGGCCTGGCTACGATAACTGCTATCTTGATCCCTCCCCTTAGGGTCTGGAAGGGGCCTATTGTGCGTGTAACCTCAACGCTTTGCGGTGGTACCCATGCCTCCTCCCATGCCTCCCTTAGTGCAGCCTCTACTGGGGTCTCGCCGCTCCTTATCCTGCCCCCGGGCAGGGCTACGTCGCATGCCCATGGGCTGGGTGAGGGGCACTTCTTCCTTACCACTAGTACGTGGGTTCCCCATTCTAGGAGTAGTACTGATGCCTGGACGTTGTTCAACGGGTTTTCCCCGTGTAGGGGCCTAGGTCTATCTTGGCTGTTCCTATTACTAGGTGGTCTACAGGTCCATCGTATCTCGTGTATACGACCACTACCTGCCTTTGGTAGATGATCCTCTCGACGACCCCGGGGTATGCCATGTCCCCCCTGACTAGCCCTGCCAGGAGGCCCCTCTCCCAGCCTAGCTTCAGGGCTCCGCGGCCCCGGGGTTCTCCTTTGACTATCCTCACCACGCCACTGGGAGTCTCCTCCCCGTATACTGCTCCCTTGCCTGGGTCTTGTAGTGGCGTGCCTACGAATACTGGTGCTCCATATACGGGTGTCTCTACCGCCTTGATTGGCCTGCTCTTGCCCCCGACTAGGTGTTTTGCTAGGAGCCTCTCTCTGTGCCTCTTCCTCTCCTCCCTGCTCTTCCCATGACCCGCCCTTGCTTGTATTGCCAGGACCTCTATCCCCGAGGCGTCCTCGAGGTACCTTACATGGCTCTGGGGGAGGCCCATCGCTACTATGAGGCTTGATCCTATCGAGGATGCGAGGGCTGCCTTGAG
>JALUDK010000209.1 GCA_027044005.1 Acidilobaceae archaeon
CGATGCGGGCAAACGGGAGGACCTTGACAGCTCTCACCAGCCCACCATTTTCCAAGACTCGGCGCCCTCGCATCGTTCCAGACCCTAGACCGTACAGTGCAGGCTATAATAGGATAACGATCCCCCGGCCCCGGGCCCCAGGCACCCTTATAAACTCTCTGTCCGCCCTGGATCCGGTGCAGGGTGTAGAAGAGCGTGGCGCAGGAGACCCTACCGGAAGGCCTAGAGGTGAAGGCAGACCAGATAAGGCTCTTCGGCAAGTGGAGCTGGGTCGACGTAGAGATAAGGGACCCAAGCCTGAAGAGGTACATAAGCCTCAGGCCCGTATGGCTACCCCACACCGGTGGGAGGCACGAGCACAGGAGGTTCGCTAAGGCAGAGGTCCCCATAGTAGAGAGGCTGATGAACAAGCTAATGAGGCCAGGGAGGAACGGGGGCAAGAAGCACCTAGCATACAACATAGTGAAGACAGCCTTCGACATAATCTACTTCGAGACCGGGGAGAACCCGATACAAGTACTCATAAGGGCGATAGAAAACGCCGCCCCCAGAGAGGACACCACCAGGATCATGTACGGAGGAATAACGTACAGGGTCTCAGTAGACGTGTCACCCCAACGCCGGGTAGACCAGGCACTAAAGTTCATAGCAGACGGCGCCAGGCAGTGCGCATTCAACAACCCCAAGCCAATAGAGGAGTGCCTAGCCCAGGAGATAATCCTAGCAAGCAGGGGAGACCCCCAGAGCCACGCCATAAGGCAGAAGGAGGAGATAGAGAGGATCGCCCTAAGCAGCAGGTAGCGCGCAGGCCTAATACTTTATAACCCCGAATCAGGCCGGATAGTGGCCGGACGAATGAACGGGGTGTGATGTGATGGCAGATAAGCCGCACCTAAACCTGGTGGTAATAGGCCACGTAGACCATGGCAAGAGCACCCTCGTAGGCCACCTACTCTACAGGCTGGGCTACTTCGAGGAGAAGAAGCTAAAGGAGCTCGAGGAGCAGGCACGGGCCAAGGGTAAGGAGTCGTTCAAGTTCGCCTGGATCCTGGACAAGATGAAGGAGGAGAGGGACAGGGGTATAACCATCGACCTAACCTTCATGAAGTTCGAGACAAAGAAGTACGTATTCACGATCATAGACGCCCCCGGCCACAGGGACTTCGTCAAGAACATGATCACCGGCGCCAGCCAGGCAGACGCCGCTATACTAGTAGTAAGCGCAAGGAAGGGAGAGTTCGAGGCGGGAATGAGCGCCGAGGGCCAGACCAGGGAGCACCTACTACTGGCAAAGACCATGGGCATCGAGCAGATAATAGTGGCCGTCAACAAGATGGACGCCCCCGACGTGAACTACGACCAGAAGAGGTACGAGCAGATAGTAGCCATACTAAAGAAGTTCATGAAGGGCCTAGGATACAAGGTCGACGAGATACCCTTCATACCCGTCAGCGCCTGGAAGGGAGACAACCTAATAGAGAGGAGCCCCAACATGCCATGGTACAACGGGCCCATACTAGTAGAGGCCCTAGACAACCTCAAGCCACCGGCAAAGCCAACAGACAAGCCACTCAGGATACCCATACAGAACGTATACACCATACCCGGAGCAGGCACCGTGCCCGTGGGCAGGGTAGAGACCGGCGTGCTCAGGGTCGGCGATAAGGTAGTATTCATGCCACCGGGCGTGACGGGAGAGGTAAGGAGCATACAGATGCACTACCAGGACCTACCACAGGCAGAGCCAGGAGACAACATAGGCTTCGCCGTCAGGGGCATAAGCAAGAACGACGTGAAGAGGGGAGACGTGGCAGGCCACCTAGACCAGCCCCCAACAGTGGCAGAGGAGTTCACCGCCAGGGTATTCGTGATATGGCACCCCAGCGCAGTCGCACCAGGCTACACGCCAGTCATACACGCCCACACAGCCAGCATAAGCGCAAGGATGATAGAGATACTGGCAAAGCTAGACCCCAGGACGGGCAAGGTAGTAGAGGAGAAGCCACAGTTCCTAAAGCCCGGAGACGTGGCCATAGTAAAGTTCAAGCCAATCAAGCCAATGGTGATAGAGAAGTTCAGCGAGATACCACCACTAGGCAGGTTCGCAATGAGGGACATGAACAGGACCATAGGCATAGGCATAGTAACAGACGTCAAGCCAGCAAAGGTAGAGATAAGGACCAAGTAACCCGCAACCCCAAACCCCTCCTAAACCACACCCAGACACACGCGCTCAATTTATAAGACCCCCAGCCCAACCCAACAAGCCTCCTGGAGGCGGGATAGGGATGGTGTTCAAGATAAGGATCTGGATGTGGAGCACAAACGTGAGGAGCCTAGAAACCGTGGTAGAGCAGATCAGGGAAATCGCAAAGAAGACCGGGGTAAGGATGAAGGGCCCCATACCCCTACCCACAAAGCGGATGGAAATACCAGTCTTCAGGCTACCCCACGGCGAAGGGAGCAAGTACTGGGAGCACTGGGAGATGAGGATACACAAGAGGCTCATCGACATAGACGCAGATGAGAGGGTGCTAAGGAGGCTAATGAGGATCCAGGTACCACCAGACGTATACATAGAGATAAAACAGCTAACCCCCAGGTAAGGGTTTTATAACATCACCCCCACAGGATCCTTCCTACCGGTGCCGGGGTGCCCGAGCGGCCTAAGGGGACGGGCTTGAGACCCGTTGCCCCACTGGGGCGCGCGGGTTCGAATCCCGCCCCCGGCGCCACCCTCCTCCTCAACGCCTAGGAGGCTCCAGCACCAGCACACTAGTCCTACTAGGCAGGCTAGACAGCTCAACCCTGCTAGACTCAGGCCTAATCCTCGGGGCCTTAACTATGTTGAGGAACCTATCCAGGGGATCCAGGGGCAGCGTGGAGCCGGGAACCCAATAGTGCATGGGGACCACAAGCCTAGGCCTAGCCTCCTCAACTATACTCCAAGCCTCCTGCGCATCAATAGTATAAGTACCGCCAACCGGGATCATGAGGACATCCACGCCCCTAACCCACTCAAGGTCCTCGCCCTCAAGCAGATGACCCAAATCCCCGAGGTGGACCAGGGTCAAGCCCTCCACGCTTATCTTATACCCTACAACCTCGCCCCGAAGCCTGCCACGAGCCTTATCATGATAGAAGCGGCGCCCCTCAACACTAAACGGTGGCAGGCTAAACCTGCCAACCCTCCACCTGACAACCCTAGATCCCGGGCCCGAGGCAACCTCGAAGGCATTATGATCGAAGTGGTTATGGGTCGAGAGCACGTAGTCAGCCGTAACCCTACAAGTCGGAAGGTTTATACTACCACCGTCATGAGGATCAATCGCCATGAGCCTCGAGGAGGCGCGAAGCAGGAAGTAGGAGTGGCCACACCACTCAAGCTCCACAGCCATGACTAGACACCACCATGACTATACCACCGGCAAGGGGGTATATGCTTAAATTCCACCGCCCCCCAGCGCCTCCACAGGGAGCCTTAGTGACGTTTACCTACAACGGTAAGACAATCGCCTCCCTAGAGGACCTAGACATAAGGGGGAAACGGGTCCTACTCAGGGTCGACATAAACTCTCCAATAGGCAGCGAGGGGCTCCTAGACGATACAAGGCTTAGAATGCATGCCCCCACAATAAAGAGGCTAGCAGAGGAGGGGGCCGGGGTTGCCGTGATCAGCCACCAGGGCCGCCCCCTAGAAGGCGACTTCACCAGGCTCAAGGCCCACGCCGAGAGGCTAGCCGAGATACTA
>JALUDK010000210.1 GCA_027044005.1 Acidilobaceae archaeon
TGGTTAGGTGGTTTGGGGAGTCTCCTACTATCTGTTTTAGGTCAACTATCACTAGTATCTGGTCCTCGTCCAGTAGGCGGTATGCCTTCTCTGGGGGGAACCCGTAGGCTATAGCCTTCACCACCTCTCCTGCCTTCATTAAGTTTATCGGGGCCGCGGTGTCTGATTCAAGTATGACTAGGGAGTTCTCCGTGTCTATGGTCATATTGACCCCGGTCTTCTCCATTATATACCTCTTAACCGTGCCCTCGGCCCCTATTACCGCTCCCAGCCTGTCCGGGGGGACCCTGACGTATATCCTCGGTCTTGCTACGCCTCCGCCTTCTCCTTTAGACACTGTTCTAGTGCACCCCCTATCTCGTCCCTGAGGCTCCTACCTATATGCTCTTGGAAGAAGCTTGTTAAGTTATCTATATCTCTCTGTAGGAATTCTAGCGAGTGGGGATGGTTTAACAGGACCGCCTGGCCGACGTCTATTATCCAGGGCTTTCCCTCCCAGATCATTATGTTGTACTCGCTAAGGTCGGCGTGTACTAGACCTGCACTGCATACCATCACCTCTATCTGGGATAGAAGGTCCTCGTAGTAACCTTCAAGCTCCTCTCTAGTAGCGTCTTCTACGGCCTCTACTAGTAGCGGGGCCCTGTACCCGTCCTCCCCTAGGAACTGCATTACTATGACATTCCCTGATAGGCCCCGGGGGCTTGGGACCCTTACACCTGCCTTTTCAAGCCTGACTAGGTTCCTGTATTCCTTTCTTGCCCACTCATATATCAGTTTCCTGAAGTTCCCTCGGGGTATGGACTCGAACCTGGGATCCCCTTCGATGTACTTTCTAATGCTCTTCCTGAACTCTGCCGTTGCTGACAGGTATATTTTTACCGCGATATCACCGCCCCTCTTGTCCTTCCCCCAATATACTCTGGCCTCCTTCCCAGAGCTTACTACTCCTTTGAGCTCCCAGATTATGCCTCTGGCTTCTAGCCTGTATATGTGCCCCATGGTTATGGAGTCAAATACCTCCTCCACGGTCTTGAATAGGTTCCTGTCCTTTATCCTCCTCTCTTCCTGCCTCCTCCTCTTGTACCACCTAGCCCTGGGCAAGGCTTACTCGACTACCTCCTCGAGGAACTCCTCTGTTATTAGCCCCTTCTCTATTAGCGTGCGCACCTCATCCCTGAGGTAGCGGTAGACTATCTCTCCCTTGTTATCCGAGGTGCCCCAGGGGAGGAACAGGACCACGTCTCCCTCCCTCATCCACACACGCCTCCTCATCTTTCCCGGTATCCAGGCCTTGTACACGTTACCGTCGGTGCATAGCACCTCCAGGAAGCCTCCTCCAAGGTTCCTGGTAACCACGCACAGTATAGTTCCCTCCTCCTCGCTCGGCAGGGGCATCTCGCCTTTGGACTCGCGCTTGCCCCCCTTCTTCCTGCCTCTAGCCATTTTCCTGCACCCCCATACCCAGTTCCTCTATTACATATATCAACTTGCCGTATCTGATCACGCTGTATAGGAATCCCTCCCTAAGGTGGTCAACCATTGTTCTGACTTGGCTGGCAGGATACTCTAGAAGAACCTCGGGCCTGGATGGGTCCGTGAAGAGTATGGTGTCCTCCCCCTTGTATACTAGGAGTAGTTTCGCGTCCTGGATTTCATGGTCGTGTTCGAATCCTCTTCCCCAAAGATCGTCTGCCCCTATGGTCTCCTCTACACCCCTGTCCATGTTGAATGCAGTAAGGCCTCCTTTGCCTAGGCCAAATACTAGGTATCTCGTTGTGCCTACCTTGATCACGTCTCCACTCTTCAGGTCGGGTAGTCTGACGGATATTGTTAGCCTACCCTTCCTCTTCCCATCGCTCCTCCTACCAACAAGCTTGTACGCCTCCACAGTTCTGCCCAGCATCTCGCTGCTTATCTTAGACGCTATGACCCTAGCCGACGAGGCTTCGTCGATGAGAAGATCTACCCCGTTCCTGCCCTCCTCTATACTGATTATGGACGATTTGATCCCGGGGTCAAGCCTGGCCAGGACCCTCTCAAGTAGCCTCCTATGCTCCTCGCTTAGCCTACCCGAGCTGCTCCTCACCTGTATTATGGCGTCGTAGCCCCTCTTTGTTATCCTGTTGGTGCAGGCCGGACATACTCCGAGGTCTAGCTTAAGCTGTATAATTCTCTCCTCTCTAGCTTCTACGCCGTTGGACTCGCCTCTGAGTGTAGTGATGGCATTGTAGATCCCTGGCCCGTGAAGCTCGGGTAAGATCTTTATACTGTCGATCCACGCATAGTCAAGCCCTTCTGTGGGCCTCAGCTTCTCGGTTAGGATCGTGAATACGGTATCCCTTATGGCGTCCTCCAGCGGGCCCTCGGACCCACCGGTCCAGGCTCCCTTGACCCTTATTGCGCCACAATACTTACACACTACCAGGTTCACCCGGCTTGGCAGCCTGGCTACACCATACACCTCGGCGAAACATGAGCTACACAGACCCCGTATAGTCTTCTCAACTCTCCTGCCACACCTGGCGCATATTCTTCCTGCCCCCATATCCTCATCCCTTGCCCTTCTATCCCTAGTGTGACTACATCCTCTATCCGTAGGCTAAATATTAGGCTCCACCCGCCTCCATGACTGGGGCCCGGATGGGGACTCCACGGGTCTGACCCTCTTCTATGGGGATGGCGAAACCTGTCTCAACCGACCGGGCTTCCAGGGTGTAATGCTTATAATGTACCCCGTCGCTCAATAATACACCAGAAACAAGGGTGGATAGAAGGATGACTAAGAATAGCAAAGTGATGATAATACCGATCCTGGCAGTAGTACTGCTATCAAGCCTAGGGGCCGCATTCTACATAAACGGCCCCATGGGCACCAGCATAGACATAGAGTCAAGCAGCTACCCCATGACCCTGGCAGCCCAGACCCTCAACTCAACCTTCCAGCCGGATAATGTGTTCACCCGCGGCGAGACCGCATATATAATGATAAACCTAACCTACCCACTACTAGATACATACTACTATACGAACGCGACACCCCTAACTGCATACATTGTAGTGACCGTCTACATGCCCTACTACACGTCCCTAGCCTACATAACAGTGACCACAGTGGATCCCGGAGAATCGGTGGTCACTTACCTGCCGTTCCTGATACTGGGAAGCTACCCGACAGGAACCTATGAGGTGGACATACTGGTCCTAGACAGGATGCCCGGAGAGCCGGGTGCAACCCTATTAGCGAACCCGGTAACAATAACATTCACTGTAGTACCCTAGCCATGAAGGGGCTGGGAGCTATGAGCGCCATAAGGCTAAGCAGAGCCCAGGGTAGAATACTAGCCCTGGCGCTACTCCTCTCCCTACTCCCACTATCACCTATAATATCACATGCAGCTACCACTATAGACGTCTGGACCGACTCCCCGCTATACAACCCAGACGAGCTAGTCACTATAACTGGCTACGTGGAAACCGATGGATCCCCCGACGCCGGGGCTCTAGTAATAGTCACAATAAAGGACCCCAACAATAATGTAGTTCTAACGAGGTACCTGACAACAAACTCCACAGGCCACTTCCAGCTGCTCTTCAACGTATCTACCGCCATCTACGGTGATGTATATGGTGACTGGAACGTTATAGCCCAGGTATCCGGCGGGCCAAGCGATTCGACCATGTTCGTCGTGGGCACACCCGTAATTAGCATATCGAGCCCTGTCGACGGGTCCACGTA
>JALUDK010000211.1 GCA_027044005.1 Acidilobaceae archaeon
CTATTTAAATTAAAAATATTTTAAAATATTTATAGATATTGGGTATTAAACGGAACAGCAGGAGCATTACTAATAGAGACATCATTAGATTACATGGTACAAGGATACTTAAGCCAAGGATATAGAGGAGACTATAGTTAGGATCTAGTACTGGTGGGTTACTTCTTCTTCTTTGGCCTGAGGTTCTTGCTCCTACATCGCCTGCACTTAGTGGCTCCTGGAGGGTTGAGGGCGCCGCACCTCCTGCACACTAGTTTATTGAGGACCCTCCTCTCGACTATCGCTATCAGCTCCGGATCCGTTATCGGCATCCAACCCACCCCGAGTACCCCACATGTTCCCGGGGGGAGTTTTAAAGGGTAACCCGGGCCAGATTTAACTCCCCAGTATACGCCATAACCCTGAGGGGCCAGGACTGTGGCTGTACGCATACCCCTGGACACCATATGCGTGAGGAGCGGCCTCCTATGCCCTAGGTGCGAGGCTAGAATCAGGGAGGGCGAGTACGAGGAGTGGGAGATAGACGTTATGAAGGCCCTACTAGACGTGGGCGAGAGGCTAGGAGGGGAGGTGCGCTACGTAAAGGCACATAGAGTAGGTGGAGAAGTGTACATATTCCTCGAGACACCCAAAGGACTACCAGTATGGCTAGGCCAAGAACTCTCCCGAGCCCTAGGAGCTAGAGTATACGTGGTCGAATACAGCAAAGACCTCAGGAGGCTAGCATCAAACCTACTACACCCAGCCAGGGTAATAGGGCTAGACTACTCCTACCTCCCAGACGGCTCCACGCTGCTCCAGGTAAAAGTAGACAGGAGCCCCAGGAGGGGTGTAGAGGAGCTAGCCAAGAAGGTCCTCAGCCTAGTAAGCGGCATGGAAGTCACGATCCAAGCCACTCAAGCACCCACCACAACAGAGGCTAGGCCGGACAAAAGCGATATACGAGGCGCACTAGACAAGATAGGCCTCTAACGAAACCAACCCCCAGGCTGGGGCACCCAGCAACGGTGCCCGAGGGCTTATCTAGGCCCTGTATTCCGCGTGTTGTATAGGGACTAGAGATAAAATCTTTAAAATAGTATTGTACCGTATTGAATATTATCGTAGATCAGCGTCGCCGTGGGGTGAGGCTGCTTGGCGGCGTGGAGCCCATCCAGGCTGGCCGCCGTCCTCATAGTGGTGCTTGTAATAGCCTCGGTGCAGCCCGCCGCAGCTCAGGTCCAACCAGATCAGCTCCTGGTTCCCTTCAAGGTTGAGGTCGTCAGCAGGACCTTGCTACCCCTCCAGGGCGAAGCTTATGCAAGCCCAGACGGCTCCAAGCTACTCTTCGTATCGGATGTGAACAGGTATATAGCAGTCTACAGCATGGAGGAGGGCCTCCTATGGCACAAGAAGCCTGGGAGCCTAATCGGGGCCCCCGAGGATAGGCACGTCTACGTCGAGGGCGCAACGTGGCTGGATGACAGGAGGATACTCCTCCTCGCCAGCATATCCGGTGGCGAGGATAGGCTAGCGGTGATAGATGCGTCCACAGGCTCACAGCTATGGAGCTACGCTGGGGACCTAAAAGGGTTCAAGGTTAGCCCCGGAGGCTCGTATGTGGTGGTAGATGTAGGGTGGCGCAGGCTGGTCGCGATAGACGCTTCAACCGGGTCCGAGCTCGGCGCCCTCCTAGAGGCTAAGGATATAGTAATAGGGGGCCTCCTAGGCAGGGCGGCATGGCTCAGCAGCGATGAGGTTGTGGTAGTATCCTACTCCAAGGAGAGGAGCCCCAACGGCACGCTATACAAGGCAAACGTGGAGCTCTACAAGATAAGCGGTGGGATCGAGCCTGTTTCAGGGTTCAGCATAGACCTGGAGCCGCCCAGGGGCCGCTACTCCCTGGAGCATGTAGCCCTAGACGCGGGGCCGGGCGTGGTAGCCCTTGCAGTGAGCTTCTGGCCGGGCAAGGCGCTGGTCTACAGCATCGACGGCTCCAAGCTGGGGGAGGCGGAGGTGGATGGCAAGATAGTAGAGCTAGCTGTGAGCCCCAGCGGCGATAGGCTAGCGGTACTCCACGAGGCTGAGACCGGTGATGGGGAGACTGCTGCAAGGCTCACGGTATTCAGCATCAACGGTGGGGTGGAGGAGGAGTGGAGCGGCGAGCTGGCTAAGTGGAAGGGCATAGGGCTCCCAAGCTACACCCTCTCCTGGGACCAGCAGGGCAGCTACATAGCCGTGGCTGTAAAGGAGATCAAGGAGAAGACGGTGAAGATCATATCGACAAACGGGTGGAGCGTGGAAGAGCCCCTACACCTAGCCACGGCGGATACCAGCCTAAAGAGCCTCTCCCTCGACAAGAGAGGCAACGCCTACATAACGGTAGAGCTAACAGGCAAAAGAGTACTAATATACCGCTACAACACAGCCACCAGGAGCCTAGAGACGATCTATGTAGGGACCCCGAGCCTCCACCCGCTACCCGGCCAAGGCAGCCTGGTGGCATTCTACAAGGCCTTCGGCAAGATCCACGCTGCATGGCTAAGCACAACAGGCAAAGTAACCCGGGTCACGGAGATCGAGGCTGAGGGTAACCCGGCCATCTCGAAGATATTCCAGGAGCCTGGGGGCAGCAGGTTCCTCATCGAGCTAGAGGAGGACACGGGTGACACCACAAAATACACATACATACTACTCGGAGGAGACGGCGTGGTAGAGGCCTCCATAACAGTAGAGACAGCCCCAGCAGCCACCCTGCTGAGGAAGGTATTCTGGCTAGACGACTCAGCCCTCGTAATTCTACCCAAGGAC
Source organism: Acidilobaceae archaeon (assembly GCA_027044005.1). Lineage (GTDB taxonomy): Archaea > Thermoproteota > Thermoprotei_A > Sulfolobales > Acidilobaceae > S012-22. The sequence goes on from JALUDK010000211.1 coordinate 2,791, forward strand.
AGGGGAGTAGGGAGGACCCTGATACTAGTACTCCTAAAGCCCGGCGGCGAGGCAGAGAAGGCGGAGCTAGATCTATCCACCGGGGACGAGGACCTTATAGGCTCCCTAGCCTACGCCTCCCCCGGCGGAATAGCGATCCACGCCCTCTACAAGGGCGGCCCCGACAGGCTATTCATAATAGACCCCTCCACGCTGGAGACAAACGCCGTCATAGAGAGGTCATTCATCTTCAGCATCGACATCAATGACCAGGGGGAGATAGCGGTGCTAGAGGACGATGGGGGCTACATAGCAGTGACGGTATATAACAGCCATGGGGAGAAGCTGTGGAGCGACAAGGTATTCGAGCACATAGACAGGCTAGGCGACAACACCGTCCTAACATGGAGCCCCAACGGTGACAAGCTACTACTAGCAACAGACGCCAGGCCACTCTACTCGATGGGCTACTACTTCCTAGCAAAGCTCTACACCAAGACGGGAGAGCTCGTAGCAGAGAGGGAGTACAAGGCCAAGGGCTTCTACGGCGGCACAGCGCTCTGGAGCCCCGACGGCGAGACGATAATAGTGATGAGGAAGATAGGAGACGGAATAACCATCGAGGGCACAAGCCCCGAAACCCTAGAAACCCTATGGAGCACGATGCTAGAGGACACGATACAGATAGAAGACGTTAGCGCCAAGTGGATCACCAGCGGAGGCCTAGACGTGCTAGCCCTAGCCCCATACGGCAACGGTACACTACTCCTACTAAGCGAGTGGGGCACCAAGCCAGTAATGCTAGACAAGCAGATCCTCAGAGGCACCCTAAAAATCCCGAGCCCCGGCTACCTGGCGCAAACTCAAATAATACTAAAGGAGATAGCCGAACAAACGCTATACAAGCTCATCATACAACAAGAC
>JALUDK010000212.1 GCA_027044005.1 Acidilobaceae archaeon
GCTTGATCGGGTCCCCAAGCCTCTCCCCCAGCCTCGGGGGTAGCACAGGCGAGGCTGGAGTGGCGAGTATGCACTTGCTCGTGAGACGGTGTATCTCATCCCTAACAAGCCTCCTTGCCTTGGATGCGGCTAGGTAGTACTCGTCCCTGTACCCCTCGCTCAGGGCGTAAACCCCCATTATGATCCTCCTCTTAACCTCGAGCCCGAAGCCTGACCCACGGGCCTCCGCGACGTACTCCTCCCAGACACCGCTCCTCCCCTTGGAGGGGTAGAGGAGGCCATCATACCTAGCCAGGTTGCTCGCAGCCTCGGCGAAAGCGATCGTGTAGTACACGGGTAGGGCATGGCCCGCATACTCTAGCTCGGCCTCCTCAACCACTGCACCCTGGGACTCGAGCCACTCTACAATCCTCATAAAGCTCCTCACAACAGGCCTCTCAGCCCCCTCCATGAGGCTAGGCACTATGCATATCCTAAGCTCTCCAGGGTCAGCCGGCTCCAGGCCCCATGGATCCACGGGGGGCACGTGCTCCAGGCTAGTGGCGTCGAGAGGGTCTCCCCCGCCTATTACCGAGTACAGGAGTGCTACATCCCTGACACTCCTAGCCATAGGGCTAATCTGCTCAAGGCTATTGGCGTAAGGTATAAGCCCATACCTGCTCACATGGCCGTAGGTAGGCTTCAAACCCACCGTGGCGGTATACGCAGCTGGGAGCCTCACGCTGCCACCAGTATCGCTACCCAGAGCCAGGTCGGCGCCCCCGTAGGCCAGCGCGGCTGCACTCCCCCCGCTACTACCCCCGGGCACCCTATCCAGGCTCCAGGGGTTCCTTGTCGGCCCATAGTAGCTGGTCTCGGTCGTACTACCCATGGCGAACTCGTCCAGGTTGGTCTTACCATGAACCACAGCCCCTGCGCCGAGCAGCTTGGAGACCGTTGTTGCATCGTATGGGGGTATGTAGCCGTCTAGCATCCTGCTTCCAGCGGTGGTCACCGTGAAGCTCGTCGAGATATTGTCCTTAACCGCTACTAGGAGCCCCTCCAGCGGGCGGGCTCTACCCTCCCTGTAGGACCTAGCTGCCTCCACCGCCATATCATGGACCAGATCCCAGGAGGCTATCTCGATGAATGCATTTACCCTGGACTCCCACTTCTCTATCCTATCGTAAATCCTGCCAGCATGCTCCAGGGGGTCAAGAGTCCCATCTCGGAACCCCTGGAGGATCCTCCAGGCCTCTTCCCGGCTCAACGTCTACCACCCCTCCACGGGGCCTTAACGTAGCCTCCCTCGACGTCAACGGGTAGTCTAGACACGCTGATCCTCCTATCGGGGGCGCCCTCCAGTAGCCTGGACTCCTCCTCCCAGACGTGGTAGAGGGGATCTGCGCTGGAGACTCCTGGTATCCTTGAGACGCCTCGAAGGTATTCTGCTATTCTTGGTATACTCCTACAGATCTCCTCCGCCTCCTCCGGCTCTAGCTTCAGCTTGGCTAGGGATGCCAGCCTCTCTAGAAGGTCCTTGTCGCACTCCACGCCCTGGACCCCAGTGGAGGAGGGCTAGCCTCCTCCCCGCATTAATATTATCTTAACCTTGGGGCACAGCCCCGGCTCGGCGTGCACCTGGATCATACAGGTCCTATACTCTATCGCACCGACCCTCCCAGTTGATCCTGGGCATATACGTGCGGCGAGCCTAGGATGCTCTAGGGTCAGGCATCCGTTGGAGGAGGACACAATGGCTCCCTGGGCCAGGGTGAGAAGGGCGTCTAGAATGTCTTGAGGGTTGCAGAACCAGGCCTCCCCCTCCATGCACCTCTTCACTCGACCACCCTGTACTCCCTGAGTATCGGGGGCCTCTTCTCGTTGGCCCTCCTCCTGGCCTCCTCCAGGATCTCGTCTATCCTCTCCAGGAAGTCGGGGGGGAGCTTCTTGAATAGCGGCTCCACGTCCCTGATCATGGATCCAGGCTCCGGGGGCTTCTCCAGGTGCTCGTCCCACACAGCCTCGTGGACGCTGCCATCCATGCCCAGCATGCTCCATAGCCTCTCAGCCGCGTCTGGCGTGTAGGGCGCTAGCAGGTGGGCTAGCATCTTCGCGATGTAGAGGCCTACCCACAGCACGGTTCCCGCCTCCTCAGGGTTCTCCTTGAGGAGGCTCCAGGGCTGCCTCTCGTTGAGGTACCTGTTCCCGAGCCTGGCCAGTTCCAGTATGTGCTCGGTGCTCCTCCTAATGTTTATCTTATCCAGCTCCTCGACGGCCTTCCAGGCCAGCCTCTTGGCTTCGCCCAGGACCTCCTCGTCGCTGGCATTCAGTGGGCCGGGCTGGGGCACCTTGGAGCCTAGCTTCCTGGATACCATGCTCAGTACCCTGTTCACGTAGTTCCCTATATCATCGTTTAGCTCGCTGTTCACGATCCTGTAGAACTCTTTCCACGTGAAGTTCTGGTCCCTTGTCTCGGGCCTCATCCTGGCTAGGACCCACCTCCAGTAGTCTGCCGGGGCTATCTCCAGGGCCTCGTCTATCCAGACGCCGATCCTCCTGCTCTTGCTGAACTGCTGGCCCTCGTACATGAGATACTCCGTGGCGCTTATCCTCCACGGCAGCACGTAGGGATCCCCAGTGGCTAGAAACATTGCGGGGAGTATTATCGCGTGGAAGGGTATATTATCCTTGCCTATGAAGTACAGGGTCCTCGTCTCAGGGTTGAACCAGTACTCCTTCCACTTCTCCCCGTCACCCTCCTTCCTGAGGAAGTACTCCTTGGTGGTACTCACATAGCCCAGGAGGGCGTCGAACCAGACATAGATGGTCTTTCCCTCGGCCCCTGGGAAGGGTGCGGGTATACCCCAGCTAGTGTCCCTAGTAACACTCCTAGGCTTAAGCCCCTGCTGGACCCAGTTCACGCTGTACTTCTTCACATTATCCGGCAGCTCCCTATGCTCCTGTAGCCACTTGAGCAGCTTATCCCTCACCCTAGTCAGGTCTATGAACCAGTGGGTAGTCTCCCTGAACACGGGGCGGGCCCCGCAGAGGGCGCACCGGGGGTTTAGGAGCTCTGTCGGGTGGAGCAGCCTTCCACAGTTGTCACACTGATCCCCCCGTGCCTTGTCGTACCCACAGTAGGGGCATGTACCCTCCACGAACCTGTCGGGCAGGAACATCTTGTCGTTCTCACAGTAGGGTAGGACCTCCTTCTGGCTGAATATGTACCCGTTCTCGTATAGCTTCATCATGAAGCCGCGGACGAAGTCCTTGTGCACGGGGCTCTCGGTCCTGCTGTATAGGCTGAAGGAGAGCCTGTACTCGTTGAAGAGCTTGACATCGTACTCGTGGACAGCGTCAGTAAGCTCCCTGGGCTCCACCCCCTTCCTCCTAGCCTCCAGCTCTATTGGGGTCCCGTGCTCGTCGCTCCCAGTGACAAACACTACGTCATGCCCCCTCAGCCTCAGGTACCTAGCATAGATATCAGCGCTGAGGAGCGACCCGACCAGTGTTCCCAGATGGGGGACATGGTTGACGTAAGGCCACGCTGAGGTCACCACGTACCTGGCCACCCTTCCCGCACCCCTGTGAGGGTCAACAGCCTTAGGCTGGCGCTCTAAACCTTTAAGTAGCA
>JALUDK010000213.1 GCA_027044005.1 Acidilobaceae archaeon
ATCCAGGCTAGGCTGAATGACGTGTTCGCCGCCTCCAGGTCGAGGTATCCCTTGCTTGATGCGGAGAACTCGGTTAGGTTCTCGGTAGTAGCCCATGCCTTTATGTAGCCGTTTATCATATCGCTGGTGGCCTTCAGGTAGCTGTCTAGGTATACGTTGGTCAGGTTCTCGCTGTAGCCCTTCGCGTACAGCTCTAGGCTATAGCTGTCCTCGCCCAGGTTGACGTTAACCTCTACTCCCTCCCCCTCGCCTGCCATGGCCGTCTGGGCTAGGGGGCTCATGCTGGTTAGGAGTAGGAGTGCAAGTACTGCTATTCCCGCCAGCTGGGCTTTTAACCTGGGTTTCACTACGAGTACACCCTCTATATACTATTATGTGGATCCAGGGTGGATCCTCTCTCGTATAGACTAGGCTGTGATGGTATTAATAAATATTGAGTTTGCGCGTCTCATTATCAATACCTGTATCGCGGTGTCACAACAAGTCCATTCCCACTTTTCTCGAGAAGTTGAATATCGTTATACCGATAACCCTGTCCCCCGATATGCCTACGACTATGTCATCGTCTACCATTATACTCTCCTCAGCGTCCTCCCTGCCGAAGCCGATGTAGAGGATATCATTCCTCTTATCATACTCTATCCACATCTTGGTTACATCGCCTAGCTTCAGCTCCTTGACCTTCTCCATCGCCTCCTCGTACTCCCTCAGCCTATCCTCCGCCAATCCCGGGACCCCCATGAGGGTATGCCCTCTCTGGGGATTTATTCTAGCTGGAAACCTGGGGGCCTTATCTCCACTACCTCCCTGTTGACCAGGTTGGGCGGCACCTCTCCCCGGGCAAAGGCTAGGAGGTTCTCGGCAACCATATCAGCCATCCTGGTCCTCGTCTCTATCGTTGCGCTCCCTATGTGTGGTGCTAGCACTGTGTTGGGAGCCCTGGCCAGGGGGTGGTCTGGGGGTAGTGGTTCCTGTGTGAAGACGTCTAGCCCTGCCCCGGCTATCCAGCCTTCCCTGAGGGCCCTTGCTAGGGCCTCCTCATCCACCACCGCGCCCCGGGCCGTGTTTACCAGTATGGCGGTGGGCTTCATCATCCTTAGCTCCCTCTCCCCTATCATGCCCCGGGTCTCGCTGGTTAGGGGTACGTGTATCGACACTATGTCGCTCTCCCTGAGGAGGTCCTCGAGGCTCCTATACTCTACCCCTAGCTCCTCCTCCACCTCCCTGGGGAGCCTCCTCCTGTTGTGGTAGAGGATCCTCATCTTGAAGCCCCGGGCCCTCCTGGCCACCTCCCTGCCTATCCTGCCTAGCCCTATGATGCCTAGGGTCTTGCCCGTAACCTCCATGCCTAGCATGTATGTGGGGTGCCACCCAACTCCCTTGGCGTGCCATGCCCCGCTCCTGACCTCCCTATCGGCCTCGACGATCCGCCTCATGACTGCGAGTATGAGGGCCCATGTCAGGTCTGCTGTTGCGTCTGCTAGGACTCCTGGAGTGTTTGTCACGTAGACCCCATGCCTAGTGGCGCACTCCACGTCGATGTTATCGTAGCCCACGGCATACTGCGCGACTATCCTGAGCCTTGGGCTCGATTCTATGAGGCGGCAGTCTATCCTGTCGGTAAGTAGTGTTCCTAGGGCATCAGCGTCCCGGGCCTTGGATTCTAGCACGCTGTAGGGCGGCGGCGCATAGTCTTCCCACACCTCTACATCGTATACCCTCCTGAGCCTATCGATGGCATCACCGGGTAGGGTCCTGGTTATGAATAGCCTGGGCCTTGCCATGTCCAGGAGCACCGCTTTACATAGGGTTGCATTGTAGGGTAAATAAGGGGGAACCACACCCCTTGCCAAATACCGGTGTGGGGCATGCTTGTAGGGGTGGTTAGCGACACCCACGACGTCCTCGACGGGGTCAGGGCCGCCGTGAGGCTCTTCAGGGAGCACGGAGTGGAGCACGTGGTGCACCTAGGCGACTATGTTGCCCCCTTTAGCCTCGCCGAGCTGGCTGGGGGCCTCAACGGCGTGCCCGTGACCGGGGTGTTCGGGAATAACGACGGGGAGAAGATAGGGCTCCTCAGGGTGGCCCAGGGGCTTGGAGTCCAGCTACACGACCAGGCCACGACCATCGAGCTAGGGGGTAGGAGGATACTGCTCATACACGGCTTCGGCCCCCCGGAGAACACGAGGGAGATAGTGTATTCGCTCGCCTCGAGCCGTAGGTGGGACGCCGTGCTCTACGGTCACACCCACCAGCCGGACCTCACCTACATAAGGGGGGTACTGGTGCTAAACCCTGGCACAGCATCTGGAATACTAAATAGGCCCACAGCGGCTATACTAGATACTAGGAGGATGACCGCGAAGGTGATCAACCTATGAGCACGCCGAGGTCCATAGTCCTAGGGCCCCTGAAGGCCCCCATGATGCGGCTAGCCACCCAGGGGAGCGAGGTAGCGGGGATACTAGTAGGCAGGGTTGAGGGCGACACCGCCATAGCGTACTACCTCCACCTGGCTAGGAACGTGAGGGAGAGCCCCGTAGAGTTCGAGGCCGAGCCGTGGCACGTGGTCCAGGCCCACGTATCCGCCGAGACGTATGGGCTAGAGGTGATAGGGGTATTCCACACCCACCCAGTCTGCCCTCCAAGGCCCAGTGCTAGGGACGTGGAGGGGATGAAGCGGTGGCCATATATATGGGTCATAGCTTGTAGTAGCGATGTAGAGGCATGGACCCCTGAGGCCGAGCCGAGGCCAGTAGAGGTCCTATAGCCCGCAATCAGCTACGAGGTGCATAGTGTTTGCCTAGAGCCCGGGGGAGGAGGGGCTCCAGGAGGGAGGGAGCCAATGTCACGATGACCAGTGTAGCCCTAGCCCTAGCGGCTGGGGCTACCTTGTATGCAGCTACAGGTGCGTCCATCCTACCCGCGGTGCTCCTGGGCCTCATAACCCTCACCCCGGGCCTCTACCTTGCATATAGGGGGATGCTCATCAAGGGCCTGGGCGCGGTTATGCTGCTCTCAGCCTTCTCGGGTAGCCTATCCTACGTGGCTTACCTAGCCACCCGGGGGCCCCAGGACCCCCTATACGCCTCCCTGGGTAGCCCACTTACCCCCATCCTGCTCGCCCTCCTTGGGTTAGCCACTGGCGGGGTTGCCAGCTATCTGGGCGCCGTCTACCAGTGGGCGTGGCTGCTGGAGGCGTTGTCCCTGGAGGACCCGTGGATGATAGCCCACGGCCTCCTCTCATGGGGCCTCCTAGCATATACAACTGTACTCTCCATAGCAGTATTGAGGGCTAGGAGCCTGAGGCACCTTGGCGCTAGGAGTAGCTTCGTGATCGCCGCTGGCACCGCGGCGCTCCTGGTAATATATATTGCCCACGCCCTCTCCCAGCCCCCGCCCGGTGCCGCATGATGCTACTAGTGCTAGTCACTGGCATGCCGGGGAGCGGGAAAAGCGTTGTAGCGTCGATGCTAGCCAGAATCCTCGATGCACCCGTGTATAGCATGGGGGATATAGTGAGGAGGGAGGTTGCCAGGAGGGGCATGGAGCTGACTGTCGAGAACATCGAGAGGGTGGCAAGGGAGCTGAGGAGGGAGATGGG